>NZ_JBQQCE010000439.1:0-8216 GCF_052245645.1 Streptomyces sp. KR55
GGCTCGGCCTGAACAACTCGATGATGTACGCGGTGATCCTGCTCGGCGCGGTCCCCTCCATCGCCAACGGCCTCGTCTCCGGCGTCGACCAGGTGCCGCCGCTGTTCCTGCGGGCGGGCCGCACGATGGGCGCGACGGGCCTGAGGGGCACCTGGCACATCGTGATGCCGGCCGCGCTGCCCGGCTATCTGGCCGGCCTGAAGCAGGGCTGGGCGTTCTCGTGGCGGTCGCTGATGGCCGCCGAGATCATCGCGTCCTCGCCGGAACTCGGCGTGGGGCTCGGCCAGTTGCTGGAGAACGGCCGCAACACCAGCTCCATGTCCATGGTGTTCCTCGCCATCCTGCTGATCCTGGTCGTCGGCATCGCGATCGACCTGCTGATCTTCAGCCCGCTGGAGCGGCGGGTGCTGCGCAGCCGCGGCCTGTTGGTGAAGAGCTGATCCCCATGCACAACCCGGTCCTCCTCGTCATCGCCCACGGCAGCCGCGATCCGCGGCACGCCGCGACCGTGCACGCCCTCGTGCGGCGGGTACGGTCGCTGCGGCCGGGGCTGCGCGTGGAGACCGGTTTCCTGGACTTCAACGTCCCGTCCGTGCAGCGCGTGCTGGAGTCCCTGGCGGCGGAGGGAGCGCGCGATGTCGTAGCCCTTCCGCTCCTGCTGACCCGGGCGTTCCATGCGAAGGCCGACATCCCGGCGGTCCTGCGGGACGCGCCGCGGCAGCTCCGGATCCGCCAGGCGGAGGTGTTGGGTCCCTCCCCGCTGCTGCTGTCGGCGCTCGAACGCCGGCTGTACGAGGCGGGTCTGACGCCGGCCGACAAGCCCTCGACCGGGGTCGTGCTGGCCTCGGCGGGCTCCACCGACCCGGAGGCGATCGCAGTGATCGCAGAAATCGCGCGGGAGTGGCGGCACACCGGTTGGTGCGCCGTGCGACCTGCGTTCGCCTCCGCATCCCTTCCCCGCACCGAGGACGCGGTCCGAGAACTGCGGGCGCTCGGCTGCCGGCGGATCGCCGTCGCCCCGTACGTCCTGGCCCCCGGCTTCCTGCCGGACCGCATCGCGCGGGGCGCGGCCGAGGCGGACGTACTCGCCGATGTGCTGGGCCCGGCGCCGGAGGTGGCACGGGTGCTGCTGGAGCGGTACGACGGTGCGCGTACGCCGCTGCGGGCAGCGGTCGGCGCCTGAGGCCCGCCTGGGCGGCGGCCACGGTCACCCTGCCGCCGGCTCGGTGAGCTCCACCAGCTTGACGACCGTGTTCCAGTTCCGGGTCGTGGCGATCACGCCCTTGTTCAGCCGCGGTCTGGCCAGGTACTCACCGAGTCTGGACCGGCCCAGGCCGTTCGGTGCGTACAGGTACAGGGCGCGGTCGCCGAGCCGGAACTCCTCGGGGAGGAAGGCCGCCCGGTCGATCTCCGCGAAACGTTCGGCGTCGACGGGCGCGGAGAAGTACGTGACGTGGAGCTGCTTGGCCTCCAGGTCGGCGGCCGGGAAGGGACAGGCCTCGGCTATCGCCTTGAGGTAGGCGTGGTCACGCACGATCACCTCGACGCCGAAGCCGAACTTCCGCTCGATGGCCCGGGTGAGCTCCGCGGCCAGGGACTCCTCGTCGCCGTGCTCGCTCGTGAACACGGCCTGACCGCTCTGCAGATACGTGCGCACGCTGTCGTGACCGAGGCTCTCCATCAGGGTGCGCAGATCGGCCATCGGGACCTTCTTGGCGCCGCCCACGTTGATTCCGCGCAGCAGCGCCGCATACGTCGTCGTCACCCGCACACCATAAGCGGCCGTCGTGCCCCGTGGGGGCGGGCACGACGGCCGCGTCCCTGTGGTGCGGGCTGCGCGAAACTCTGGCCGATGGGCGGGCCCGGATCAACACCTACACGCACCTGTGACTTGTTCAACAAGGTTTCGTAATCACAAAGGGTGCGAAGGGGATCCCTGATCGCCGGCCCCGACATCTGCCGATGGATGTAAGGGGCCGCTGTCCTCCCCAGTGGTGAGAGGCGGGGGGGCCGTCGGGAGGATCCGGGCGCCCGGCGCTTCACCGGGCAGCACGACGAGATGGCTTTATCCGGCCCATACCTTCGAAGCGAAAGGTGGCGGCAGGGGGCCGCCGCCGCTCACGAGGGGGCAGCCCGTCATGGGGAACGGAGAAACACGGGTGCGGGGACTCGCCGCCCGGGCAGGCGGCTGGAGCGCCCGGCACCGATGGGCGGCCGTCGGAATCTGGGTGCTGTTCGTCGTCCTGGCGATGGGGCTCGGTTCGGCGGCGGGCCGAGTCGACGTCGCGGACAGCGACCAGCTCAAGGGCGAGACGCACACCGCCGCCAGGATCATCGAGGACGCCGGCATCGAGGAACCGGCCGCCGAGACCGTGCTGATCCAGTCCAGGGACGGCGGCGTGAAGGCGACGGACCCGGAGTTCCGGGCCGCCGTCACCGCCGTCGTCGAGGCCGTCGACGCGACCGGTGAGGTCACGGACATCACCACGCCGTACGACACGAAGACGATCTCCGAGGACGGCCGCAGCGCGCTGGTGCAGTTCGACATGCGGGGGGAGTCGGACACCGCGGGTGAGCGTATCGAGCCGGTGCTGAAGGCCGTCGAGGACGTCCAGCAGAAGCACGAGTCGCTGCGGATCGAGGAGATCGGCGGCGCCAGCATGATGAAGACGTTCGACGACGCGTTCGGCGACGACTTCCAGAAGGCCGAGTACTCCGCCGTACCGGTGGCCCTCGGCATCCTGCTGATCGCCTTCGGCGCACTGGTGGCGGCGCTGCTGCCGGTGCTGCTGGCGATCACCGCGATCATGGCGACGATGGGTCTGATGGGCCTCGTCAGCCATGTGATGCCGATGAGCGAGACCGCCAACTCCGTGATGCTGCTGGTCGGTCTGGCCGTCGGGGTCGACTACTGCCTGTTCTACCTGCGCCGCGAGCGTGAGGAGCGGGAGGCCGGCCGGGACGCCCAGACCGCGCTGCGGGTCGCCGCCGCCACCAGTGGCCGGGCGATCATCGTCTCCGGTGTCACGGTGTGCGTGGCGATGGCCGGCATGCTGTTCACCGGGCTCGCCGAGTTCGAGGCGATGGGTCTGGCGTCGCTGATGGTCGTGGCGGTCGCCATGGTCGGTTCCGTCACCGTCCTGCCCGCGCTCCTTTCGCTGCTGGGCGGGCGGGTGGAGAAGGGACGGATTCCGTTCCTGCGCCGCCGTCGTCGTCAGGGCAACGGCTCCGGGGAGAGCCAGTTCTGGACGGCCGTGCTCAGGGGCGTGCTCGCCAGGCCCGTCGTCTCCGTCGTGGTGGCGGCCGGTGCGCTGCTTGCGATCGCGGCCCCCGCGGTCGGTATGAAGACGCAGAACCTCACCCTGGACCAGGAGTTCGGCGACTCGCTGCCCATCGTGCAGACGTACAACCGGGTCAACGAGGCCTTCCCGGGCGGCTCCGAACCCGCCGAGGTGGTCGTCAAGGCCGACGACATCAACGCGCCCGAGGTGCGGTCCGCCCTCGCCGACTTCCGTGAGCAGGCGGTCGGTTCGGGCGCCTCGCGCGGCCCGGTCGAGATCAAGCTGGACGACGCCGAGAACGTCGCCTTCGTATACGTCCCGTTGGTGGGCGGCTCCGACCTGGACAAGGCGGGCGCAAGCCTGGACAAACTCCGCGACCAGGTACGGCCGGACACGCTCGGCAAGGTCGACGGCGTCCAGGCGCCGATCACCGGCGGGGTCGCCATGTCCAAGGACTTCAACGACCAGCTCGTCGGCTCGGTGGTCCCGGTCTTCGTGTTCGTCGTGGTCTTCGCGTTCCTGCTGATGCTGCTGTCGTTCCGCTCACTGACGATCGCGGTCACGTCGATCGTGCTGAACCTGCTGTCGGTGGGTGCGGCGTACGGCATCCTCGTCGCCGTCTTCCAGCACGGCTGGGGTGCCTCGCTGGTGGGCGCGGAGGGCGTCGGTGCCGTTGTCAGCTGGCTGCCGCTGTTCCTGTTCGTGATCCTGTTCGGCCTGTCGATGGACTACCACGTGTTCGTGGTCTCGCGGATCCGCGAGGCGCGACTGCGGGGCCGTACGACGCGGGACGCCATCACGCACGGCGTGGTCACCACGGCCGGGGTCGTCACCAGCGCCGCCGTCATCATGGTCGCCGTGTTCGCGATCTTCGGGACGCTGTCCATGCAGTCCATGAAGCAGATGGGCGTGGGCCTCGCGGCCGCGGTGCTGATCGACGCGACGATCATCCGCGGTGTGCTGCTGCCGGCGGTGATGGCGCTGCTCGGTGAGCGCAACTGGTACCTGCCGAAGTGGCTGCACCGGCTGCCGGACCTCACGCACGACGAGTCCGCCGAGGCGGTGGCGCAGCCGCAGCCGCAGCCGCCGGCGGTGGAAGGAGAGCGGGTGGGGGTCTGACCCGCCTTGCGCCGAGGGCCCGTTGGTTCGGGGGAACCAACGGGCCCTCAGCCATGCCTGCTACTTCCGGAGTTCGGCCTCGATGAGGTCGGCGGCCCGCTGCGTACCGCCCTCCTTCGCCATCTCCGCCTGGAGGTCCGTCAGCCGGCGGGCCACCTCCGGGTCGTCGACCAGCGCGAGGGCCGCCTCGCGCAGGGTTTCCGCGGTGGCCTGCTCCGCCGGGACGTGGCGGGCGACACCGAGCGCCTGCAGCATGTCCGCGTTGCCGAACTGGTCGACGGCCTGCGGTACGGCGATCATCGGGGTGGCCGTGGCCATGCCCTCCTGGCTGCCGCCCGCACCGGCGTGCGTGACGAACAGGTCGGCCTGCTTGAGGATCGCCAGCTGCGGGATCCAGGAGCGTACGTCGACATTCTCGGGTACGTCCCCCAGCTCGGCCGGGTCCACATGCTTGCCGATCTGGAGCACCAGGTGCCAGCCCGGCAGCTCACCGAACGCCTTGACGCACTCCCGGTAGAAGTCGGGCTGCTTGGTGAAGGCCGACCCGAGCGAGACGAGCACGACCTTCTCGGCGTCGGCGGGCCGCTGCCAGTCGCCCTCCGCGCTGCGGTCGCCCTGGCAGGCGCCGACGAAGGTGTGCACGGACTCGTCGACCCGGTCGGCGTTGGGCTGCAGCGCCTTGGGGATCAGAACGAGGGAACGGGCCGGCCGGCCGGCGAACGGATCGGGATGCTGGGTGATCCCGTTCTCCTCCAGCCAGCTCTGGAAGCGGGCGTAGTAGGCCCGGCCACGCTCGGTCTTCTTCGGCTCCTCCCACATCGGCTCGGCGACCTCCTCCTCGTAGCCGTCCCAGGCGACCAGGTTCGGCGAGAGGGAGATCGCGGGCACGCCCCAGCGGTGGGCGAGGACCCGGGCCGGGTAGGAGGCGATGTCGTGCAGGACGAGGTCCGGCTCGTCGCCCGCGTATGCCTCGATCAGCTGCGGCAGCGCCTGGATGGCGTCGTCGAGGAAGGGCTCGACGTTGTCCAGCAGCGTGGTGCCCCACGCCTCCGGGTCGTCGTCGGGCGAGGGCAGCGTCGAGTTCCAGAGCTTCACCTCGGCACCGGTCTCGGCGACCTTCTCCGCGAACACCGGCGGGATCGCATACGTCACCCGGTGCCCGCGCGCGACGAGCTCGCGGATCACCTCGAGGCTCGGGTTCACGTGGCCGTGGGCGGCGATGGAGAACATGGCGATATGGGTCATGGCCAAGACCATAGGCGAGACGATACGTCTCGTGCAACCTGGTTTCACGGGGCCAGCACCTCGTGCAGCCTCAGCCACGCCCCCGGCGGCACCTCGCCGACGAGGACCCCTGCGTCGAGGCGCGCCACGCGGAACGCCGCGTCGACCCGCCGCCTCGGGTGGGCCCGGCGCAGCGACGCGTGCAGCGAGCCGCCGACTCCGGAGAAGCCCAGCTCGACCAGGCGCCGCCAGCTGTCGTAGGTACCGGCGTCGAGCAGTGGGGTGCGGCGCCGCTCGATCCGTACGATCCCGGCGTCCACGCGTGGCACGGGCCGGAAACTGTGCCGCCCGACCCGGCCGACCAGCCGCCACTCGTGGCGCGGCCAGGTCAGGATCGTCAGCCGGGTCCAGCTTCCGTAGTCGCCGGTGCGTTTGCGGGCGTACTCGAACTGGGTGAGGAGCGTGGCGTCGGTGAGGGCGGGTGCCCGCAGGCACCAGTCGACGATGGCGGCGGTGCGGGAGAAGGGGACGTTGCCTGCGACGGAGAAGGGAGTGCGCGGGGGACGAGCGGCGAGGAAGTCGTCGCCGATGATGCGGACTTGGGGTGTGCCTGCGAAGCGGACTCGTAGGGCGGGGACGAGTCGTGGGTCGATCTCGTACGCGCGCAGTTCGCGGCAGCGCGGCGCGAGCAGCTCGGTCAACGCACCCTTTCCCGCGCCGACTTCGAGCAGCAGAGGGCTCTCTTTGCGGCGCGGGACGGCGAGTCGGGCGAGGCGTGCGGCGGCGGCGCGGTCGGTGAGGAAGTTCTGCGAGAGCGCGCGGGAAACGCGGGTGGGGCGGCCCATGGCCTGCGGTCCTTGTCTTCCGTGACGGGAAACGGGCAGACGAAGGCCCCGACCGGAAGACGAAGGAATGGAGGAGTCGCTGACGCGCGGGCGTCAGCGCGTATTGCTCCCCGGGCCGGTCAGGGCACCGGGGCCGCGGCGCATCCGGATGGAGTACGTGCAGCCCCGGCCGTGACCGGAGATGAAGATCGCGTTGGGTCCCACGTACGGCACGCTAGGCGGGCCGGGGTGGGGCGGGCAACGGATTTTCCGCGGGACGGCCCCACGCCGTCCGACCTGTGGGAATGCGACACTGGCGGGCGGTGGGGGATCAGGACAGCCGGGGGACACGGAGGCGGACGATGGACGAGGCACGGGCGCGGGACGTACTGGTCGCGGCGGGGGTACTGCCCGGTCCGGCGCGGGACGCGCGGCTGCTCGCCCTGGGTGAGAACGCGGTGTTCGCCGCCGGTGACCTGGTCGTCAAGGTGGGCCGTGACGCGGAGCTTTTTGACCGGGCGCGGCGCGAACTGGACATCGCGGTGTGGCTGGCCGAGGCGGGCGTACCGGCGGTGCGGGCGGCCGAACGCGAGGCGCTGCTGGTGGAGGGGCACCCGGTGACCGTGTGGCACCGGCTGCCCGATCCGGTACGGCCCGCCGAGCCACGGGATCTGGCCGAACTGCTACGGGTCGTGCACGGCCTCCCCACGCCCTCCTTCGAGCTGCCGCCCCGCGAGCTGCTGGGCGGCGTGGAGCGCTGGCTGCGGTTGGCGGGCGACGCGATCGATCCGGCGGACGCGGCGTATCTGCGTGAGCGGCGGGACGGGTTCGCTGCGGCAGCGGGTGGGCTGCCGCCTCATCTGCCGCCGGGGCCCATTCACGGGGACGCACTCCCTCGGAACGTCCATGTCGGACCCGACGGCCCTGCCCTGGTCGACCTGGAGACCTTCTCCGCCGATCTGCGTGAGCACGATCTGGTGGTCATGGTGCTTTCCCGGGACCGGTACGGGGTGCCTGCGGCGGCTTATGACTCGTTTGTCGAGGCATATGGCTGGGATGTGCGGGAGTGGGAGGGGTGTTCGGTGCTGCGCGGCGCACGGGAGACGGCCAGTTGTGCGTGGGTGGCTCAGCATGCGCCCAGCAATCCGAAGGCGTTGGCGGAGTTCGAGCGGCGGGTGGCGTCGTTGCGGGAGGGGGACGAGACGGTGCGGTGGTATTCGTTTTGAGCACCTACGGTTTGAGGAGCTTTCTGTTGTAGGGCGACTGCGGGTGCTACGTGACTGGTCGCGCCCACGGTGGGGGTCCCTCCGCTCATGGGGGTCCCCCGCGCGAGCGAAGCCGAGCGTGGGGGAGGAGCCGCACATCGTCACAGCCCCGCACCCCTTTAGGGGCATCACCTGGCCGTGGCTGAGAGCTTGGCGTCGGGCCTCAGACCGTCTCGCCCGCCACCGGCTCCCCCGCCGGCTCCCTCAGCGGCCATGTCCCGTCGATCACCGCGGTCGCGTCGCCCTTGCGGCGCAGGAAGGTTTGGAAGTCCGCCGCCCACTCGGCGTACCACTCGATCTGGCGGCGGTGCAGTTCCGCCGGGCCGAGGGCCGCGATCTTGGGGTGGCGGGTGGCTATCGCGCAGGCCAGCCGGGCCGCGGCGAGGGCGTCGGCGGAAGCGTCGTGCGCGGAGTCGAGTGTGATGCCGTACTCCCGGCAGACCGCTTCGAGGTTGCGCTTGCCGCGGCGGTAGCGGTCGGCCCGGCGGTCGATGGTGTACGGG
>NZ_JBQQCE010000044.1:0-32787 GCF_052245645.1 Streptomyces sp. KR55
CTACCGTGGCAGGGCGTTCCTGGACCACGGCATCACGCTGGTGGGCAGCTCCGACCGCCCCGTCACGGACGGATCCCCGCTGCGGGCCGTCCAGTTCATGGTCGAGCGTGCCTCCGAGTCCGGCCAGGTGATCGGCCCGGACGAGGGCATCACCGTCGACGAGGCGCTGCGCGCCTACACGGTCGCCGGCGCCTTCGCCTGCCACTGGGAGGACGACCTGGGAAGCCTCACCCCGGGCAAGCTCGCCGACCTGGTCGTACTCGGCGACGACCCCCGGCGCGTCGACACGTCACGCATCGGAGACATCGAGGTGGTGGCGACGTACGTCGACGGCCGTGAAACCGACAGGCCGGCGTGATGAGCAGGAAGGCGGCGGTCGTGGAGAGCTATGCGCACCTCTGGGAGGAAGACGGGCTCCCGCGTCGCTGGGTCGTCTGGAACACGGCCGGCGAGACCCTGGTCTTCGACAGGGAGACCAACTGCCCCGTGGACATCGGCGACGAGTCGGTCCTGCACGAGGTTCTGCGCCGGATGCGCGCAGCGGGCGTACCCGAGACCGACGACTATCCGGGCCGCCCGTGCGCGTAGGGCTGACCGGGCCGCATACGCTCCTCGCGCCGACGTTCTCCGTGCGCGTCGCCCGTGAGGAGGACGCTGCCGCACTCGCCGAACTGTCCCGGCCCTTCGTCCGCTCGGGGGCGCTGCGGGAGCGGCCCGTATCGCTCTACGCCACCCACGCGGCCGACTTCCTCGTGACGGAGACCCCTGGAGGCGCTCTCGAAGGCTGCGTGGGCCTGCGCGTGCACCCGGCCGGACCGGGGGAGGGCCGCAGGCCCGCGGGCGTGGTGTACAACTTCTGCGTGGCCGGGCAGAGGCAGGGAAGCGGAGTGGGGGCCGGGCTCCTGCGCGCCGTGCTGGCCAGGGCGCGCGCCCTGGCGCTCGGTGGCCTGTTCACGGCGACGACCGGCAGCGGCGGCCTGTTCCTCCGGTACGGCTTCACGCCCACGACAGCGCGCCTGGCACCCCAGTCCTGGGCAGAGTCCCTGGACCCACGGCGCAATGCGCGGATCCTCAGAAGGACTCTGTGACCGGGCTGTTGTCGGGAACCACGGTGGTGCCGGGCCCGGCCTCGTCGAGGACGCCTCGCAGTACCGCGTGCGGCACGCGGCCGTCGAGCACATGTGCCCTGCGCACACCGCCGCGGACGGCCCGCAGGCAGCCCTCCATCTTCGGCAGCATCCCGCTCGCCAGCCCCGGCAGCAGCCCGTCCAGCGCGTCGGCCGTCAGGCGCTCGATCACCTCGGTGCTGTGCGGCCAGTTCGCGTACAGCCCCGCCACATCGGTGAGCATCACCAGCCGCTCGGCGTCGAGGGCCACGGCCAGGGCCGACGCCGCGAGATCGGCGTTGACGTTGTAGACCTGCCCGTCCTCACCGCGTGCCACGGGGGAGACCACCGGGATGTGCCCCTGCTCCAGGAGCGTGCGCACCATGCCGGGATTCACGTCCACGATGTCGCCGACGAGACCGATGTCCACCGGCCGGCCGTCCACCCAGGCCGGCCGCCGCACGGCCGTCATCGTGTGCGCGTCCTCGCCCGTCATACCCACGGCGAACGGCCCATGGGCGTTGATATGCCCCACCAGCTCCCGCTGGACCCGTCCGGTCAGCACCATGCGCACCACCTCCATGGTCTCCGGCGTGGTCACCCGCAGGCCCGCCTCGAACCGGGTCTCCAGGCCGAGGCGGCCGAGCATCGCACTGATCTGCGGCCCGCCCCCGTGTACGACGACCGGACGCAGGCCCGCGTGCCACAACTCCACGATGTCCCGGGCGAACGTCCGCTGCAGGCTGGCGTCCACCATGGCGTGGCCACCGAACTTGACGACGACCGCGCTGCCCCGCAGCTCCTCCTGACGGCCCGATGCCGCGTGCGATGTGGTCACGCGTTCTTCGGCTCCCTGTGCAGGAGAAGACCGCGCAGCAGACCGTCCGTCATACAGACCATGCCGCTGCGTGCGGCCCACCGGAGGGCCAACGCGTGCTCCTCGGCGGAGAAGTCGGCCACCGCGTCGGCGACGACGAACGGCTGGATGTCGTTCATGAAGGCGTCCGCCGCGGTCAGCAGGACGCCGAGGTGCGCGTACACCCCGCAGACGATCAGCTGGTCGCGGCCCTTCGACCGCAGCAGTCGGCCGAGATGGCTGCGCAGGAAGGCGTTGTGGCGCACGTTCGCCAGCAGATGCTCACCGGGCCGAGGTGTGAGGGGCTCCACGATCGCGGCGTCCGGCTCGTCCCCGATCCCCGGACCCCACATGTCGGCGACGAGCCCGCGCTGCCCCGGCGGCTGTCCGGCCGGCTCCGCACTGAAGACGACCGGCATGCCCAGCGTCCCGGCCAGTTCCCGGAGCGCCGTGATGTTGTCGACGAGTTCCACCACCGGGGAACGCCTCGCCGGGAACGTGCCGACGAAGTGGTTCTGCATGTCGTGCACCAGCAGCGCGGCGCGCGCCGGATCGATTCTCCAGGAGACACGCGACCGGGGGAGGGCGGTGCGGTCCGGCATCGGGTAGGAGTCGATGGCGGGCAAGCCCATGCGTGGTTTCCCTCCCCCTGAGGACGCGCGCACCGCTGGGTCCGAACTGCCGACATTTGCTTAGCTTAGCCTAACCTAATTCAGTGCGATCCGGTTTCGGGGACGGCGCCTAGTCTCATCCGCGCTCGCGGAGGTACGCCTCCAGCTCTGCGGCCCCGGTCAGCATCGCCCGCCCGCGGGCGGACAGCCGACCGTGCCAGTCGCACAGGGCGGCCTCCAGCGGCTCCAGCCCGCCGGCCGCCCGCACCTGGGCGATCAGCGGGGCGATCTGCTCCAGCAGGTAGCCGCCCCGCCTGAGCTGGTGGGCCAGCCGGGCGTCCCGTACGTCGGCCTCGTCGTAGACGCGGTACCCGGTCCGCGGGTCGCGGCGCGGGCGCACCAGCCCGGCGCGCTCCCATTTGCGCAGCGTCGCGGGCCGGACTCCGAGCTTCCCTGCCAGCGGCCCGATGAACGTGCCGCCGGGGCCGGACACCGCGGCCGGCTCGGACCCCACACCGGGCTCGGACGCCGCAGTGGGCTCCAGGTCGCGGAGGGCGCTCTCCACGGCCTGGAGGGTCCGCCGGTCGTCGAGGAGCTGGGCGTGGCTCTCGTCGATGAGGCGGAACGCCTCATCGGCCGCGCCCTCGTTCACCGCCCGCATGATCGACGTCGCCGTCCGGTGGCCGTGGCCGGGCACCAGGGCAAGAAACGCGCGCAGGGCCCCGGCGTGCAGCGAGGTATAGGTGCGGTAGCCGTGGGGTGTGCGACCGGCGGCCGGAAGGATGCCGGCCTCCTCGTAGTTCCTGATCGCCTGCGTGGACAGACCGTGCCCGCGCGCCAGATCAACCGGCCTGAGTCGCTCACCGTTTTGAAGGTTTCGCCCCATGGAACTGACCATATCGCGGGAAAGTTTCAATCGAAGGTTCAACGATACCGTTGAAGGCATGGCGACTGACATCAAGGACACCGCCCATGCCGTCGAGGCTGCCGCCGTCATGAGGCTGCTCCCGGCCCGGCCTCGGCTGCTCGCCCTGGGCGAGCCCACCCACGGCGAGGACACTCTGCTCGACCTGCGCAACGAGCTCTTCCGGCAGCTCGTCGAGCAGGAGGGCTACCGGACGATCGCGATCGAGAGCGACTGCATGATGGGCCTGGTCGTGGACGACCACGTCACCTCGGGCACGGGCACCCTCGACGAGGTCATGGAGCACGGATTCAGCCACGGCTGGGGCACCTCGGCGGCCAACCGCGAGCTCGTGCGCTGGATGCGTGCCTACAACGACGGCCGGCCCGCGTCCGAGCGGCTCCGCTTCGCCGGTTTCGACGGCCCGCTGGAGATCACCGGCGCCGCGAGCCCCCGGCAGGCCCTCACCGCACTCCACGGCTACCTCGAGGCCCGGGTGGACGCGGACCTGCTCCCCTGCACCGCGGAAACACTCGACCGCCTGCTCGGCACCGACGACCGGTGGACCGATCCCGCCGCGATGATGGACCCGGCCCAGTCCGTGGGGCAGTCGGCCGAGGCCGGGGAGTTGCGGCTGCTTGCCGACGATCTGGTGGCGCTGCTCGACGCGCAGACGCCGCACCTGATCACGGCGACCTCGCGGGACGACTGGGACCGGGCGTGCCTGTACGGCCGCACCGCCACCGGCCTGCTGCGCTACCACTACTGGATGGCCGACACCTCACCGGCCCGCATGACCCGGCTGGTGGGCCTGCGGGATTCGATGATGGCCGCCAACCTGCTCGCCATCGCCGAGCAGGGACCGGCGCTGGTGCATGCCCACAACGGGCATCTCCAGCGGGACAAGAGCACGATGCGGATGGGCGACCTGCCGGTGGAGTGGTGGAGCGCCGGCGCGCTCGTGAGCGCCCGTCTGGGCGAGAGGTATGCCTTCCTGGCCACGGCCCTCGGCACGATCCGGCACCAGGGAGTGGACACGCCGCCGCCGGACACCGTCGAAGGACTCCTGTACGCGCTCCCGGAGGACCGCTGCGTCATCGACGCCCCGCGGCTGGCCACCGCCCTCGGCGACACGCGGCCCGCGCCCCGCGTATCCCCCTGGTTCGGCTACGCCCCGCTCGACCCGGCCCACCTGGCGGACAGCGACGGCATCGTGTTCGTCAAGGACGTCCCGCAGAGCTAGTGCCACCATCAGCAGTCCGGCCTGTCGGGGCGCCTCGGATGCGCGGATGTGCTCGGCCGGCACGTCGGGGTCGGCGAGGTAGATGCGGGTGTAGGCGCCGGACTCCGGTTCGAAGCGCCAGCTTTCGTCCAGTGTTCCGGCGTCGACGTACGGAGGATGCATCCGTTTCTCTTTCGGCAATACGGAGGCATCCTCCGCATTGTCAGAAGGGGCGGGATCCGACGAGCCGGAGGGGTGGCCAGGACCGCTCAGCGGCTCAGGCAGACGCCAGCTTCCGGATGCGCGGATGGTTCTCCAGCGCCCACCGCACGGTCTTCGGCGGGCGCCCGAGCAGGGTTTCCAACTGGTCGGTGACGCCGCGGTACCCACCGCCGCCCATCAGCCGGGTCAGGGTCTTCAGGTGCTCCGCGATGTGCGGATACGCGGACAGGGCGGCGTCCACATAGGCCTCGTTCCAGGTTTCGACGTCTTCGGGAACGTAAGTGACCTGGCGTCCCAGCGCGGCCGCGTAGTCCTCCGCGAACCCGTGCATGTCCTTCAGCTCCGGACCGGTGAGGTCGTAGGACTTCGAGATGTGCGGCTCCGGGTCGGCCAGGATCTTCACGCACAGCTCCGCCACGTCGTAACCCGCGATGGGCGCGAGCTGGTGGTGGCCGAAGGGCAGGCGCAGTTCACCGTTGCTCAGCGGCTCCAGCGCCAGCCAGGTCATCAGGGGGTTCTCGACGAACATGGCCGCCCGCACGTTGACGGTCGGGATGCCGGACCACTCCAGCACCTGCTCGGCGACCCAGTGGGCCCGTTGCTGCGGCGACCACTGCGTGACGAGTCCGCCGAGCCATGAACGCCGCTCTTCCTCCGGCGCGGTCATCTTCTCGAACGTCATGAAGGACTGTTCGTACTCGGAGATGTTGACGAAGACCTCGATGTCGCCCTGGGCCCGCGCCGCCGCGGCCATCAGGCTGACGGCGTCGGTGTAGTACGGCGACAGGCTCATGCTGAAGTAGATGCGGCGGACGCCCTTCAGCGCGGCGGTCACGTCGGCGATGTTGAGCAGGTCACCGACGAAGACCTCGGCCCCTGCCTGGCGGAGCGAGTGCGCGCGTTCGTCGTCCTGGCGCACGAACGCGCGCACCGGGTGCCCTTGTTCGAGCAGCATGTCGACCATCGTCCGGCTCACACCACCGATTTCGCCGGCGGCACCGGTGATCAGGATGGGGTTGCGCTCTGGCATCAGTGTGTCCTCTGTCTGGTTGGGGTGAATCAGCTGTTCAGAAAGCCCAGGAGGTGGTCGGTGACCGTCTTGGGCTGCTTGTCCGGACGGTGCCGGCCAGGCGGATTCTGCGTAGGGTCATCGGGGCGCCGGGCCGTCGATGCGGGCGAGGAAGTCGAGGAGTGCGGCGTTGACCTCGGCGGGACGCTCCTGCTGAGTCCAGTGCCCGCAGCCCGGCAGCACCACCGGGCCGTGCAGTTGAGGCGCGGCAGCGCTCAGCGGGTTGCCCGATCCGCCCTGGCCACGGAAGATTTCGCTCAGCGAGCTGCCCCCGCCCGGGCCGCGCAATGAGGTGACCATGTCGCGGTCTCCCACCACGTACAGCGCGGGGACGTCGATCCCGCGCCCCCTAAAAGGCGCGAGCAGTTCGTTGTTGCGTTCGATGTTCCGGTACCAGTTGAAGGCTCCGGTGAACGCCTGCTCGCCGTGCAGGGCGAAGTCCTCGGCGTACGCCTGGATGTCCTCCTCCGTCAGCCAGGCCGGGAGAGCGGGCGACTCCGGCATGGTGTCCAGGAGCCCCAGACCGTCGGGTACGACCAACGGGCGGGGCTCCCTGCCGAGCGGGTTGTCGCCCGAGGCACCGACCAGGAGGCGGCGCAAGGAGTCCGGGATGTCCTTGGCGAACTCCGCGTCAGCGACTCCCGGCTGCTGGAAGTAAACCTGGTAGAAGCCCTCGCCGTACTGGGTGCGGGTGATCGAGGGCGGGACCATCCCGCCCGGCAGAATGGGCGGAACACTGAGCCCGGCCACCGCGCGGACCTTGTCCGGGCGCAGCATCGCCGCGGTCCAGGCAACGGGTGCACCCCAGTCGTGACCCACGACGACCGCCTGCTCCTCCCCCAGCTCCTCGATCAGGGCGATCACGTCGCCGACGAGGTGGAGCAGGGTGTACGACGTGACGTCCGGCGGCTGCTCGCTGCGGGCGTAGCCGCGCTGGTCGGGGGCAACGACCCGGTATCCGGCCGCCGCCAGCGCCCCGAACTGGTGACGCCAGGAGTACCAGCTCTCCGGCCAGCCGTGCAGCAGCAGGACCAGCGGCCCCTGCCCCTGCTCGGCGATGTGCAGCCGGACCCCGTTCACATCGACGAAGCGGTGGGTGAGCGAACTTTCCACGAGGAACTCCTTGAAATGCGTGAGTGCGTGCTACTGCTTCAGCTGGGCGTACATGGCGTCCAGGTCGGCGGACAGCTGGGACTTGACCCAGCGGGTGGTGTCGTCGGCCAGCACCTCGTGCGCTCCCGCCTCGATGCCGTCGAGCGCGGCCACGGCGACGTCGCGGGGGTCGGCCTTGGGCGCGTCGATGCCTGACGTCATGTCGGTGTCCACGTAGGCCACGTGGAGCCCGGTCACCGCGATGCCGCGCGGCTGCAACTCCAGGCGCAGAGAGTTGGTCTGCGACCACAGGGCGGCCTTGGAGGCGCTGTAGGGCGTGCCGTCGGCCAGCCAGGACAGGGCGGAGTGGACGTTGAGGATGTGACCCCCGCCCTTGCGCTCGATGATCGGCGCGAAAGCCCGGGTGACCAGCAGCGGCCCGTAGAAGTTGGTCTCCAGATCCCGGCGCACGTCGTCCATCGGGGAGTTGAGGTACGAGGCGCCGACGGAGGCGCCGGCGTTGTTGATCAGGATGGTGACGTCCTGGGCCTGCTCGGCGGCGGCTGCCACGGATGCCGGATCAGTGACGTCGAGCGCCAGCGGAACGGCATCGGGGTGCGTCACCGAGCGCGGGTCACGGGCCGTGGCATAGACCTTGCCGGCACCGCGTGCGTAGAGCTCCTCGACCAGCACCTTGCCGATGCCCCGGCTGCCTCCGGTGACGAAGACGGTGGCGCCCTTGATTGCTGTCACGACTACCTCCAGGAAATGGGAAACCGATCGGTTTCATCCACCGTAAACCGATCGGTTTCCTCGTGCAAGTCGGTTGAGTCCTGCTTTCAAACCCGCAGTGATCAGGTGAGTTCGGAAACGAGACTCAGGGGGGGTGTCGGATGATTACGACGCGCGGCGTCGAGTGAAGTCGGCGGATCCCAAGCTTCCGGGGAGGCTGGCCGGGCATCCGGTGCAGGCCGTGCTCGCCTGGCGTGCGGCGGGTGACGTTGGCGAGCGCAGACGGAGCGAGGAGCTTGGGCAGAGTTCAGCGGAGGGGCTTGCGGAGGGGCTTGAGGAGTGCCGCGTCGTACGGCTCGGCGCCACCGGGACCGCTCTGGTTCTGCGGGCGGGTCGGCGAGGCGGGCCTCGTACTGCCCGGACTTTCCCCGACAGCCGGAAGGAGACAGGGAAGTCAGGCGTGACGCCCGCCCGGACCGCCGCGACGATCTCGGCAGTGACGCGGTCCGTGGAGCTCCGGGCCGTCGAATCCCGGCTCGTGCAGCCGCGACCGCTACGAGGGGGAATGGATGAGTCCCCTTGGTGACGATCGGCCCCATGTCCGCGGCGGCCCGACGGACGCGGTACGGGGCCGTGTCGAGGTCACCAGTGCGGGCCTGTCCACGAAATGGGCTGCGACTTCCACGGCTCCCACTCCCCGTCGGAGACGAACCAGCCACGGGTGTCCTGTACGACGACCATGAAGCCGCGCCTGGCCGCCGCCAGGGGATCGAGCCCGATGGCCGCCACGGGCGTGTGCTTGCCGTACGGCAGCCGGCTCAGCAGCACCGGCCACGGTCCCGTACCGCCAGGCCGGTAGACATCCGCGCGCAACACCGTGCCGTCACGCATCTCCGCTGGAACATCGAACTCGATCTGGATCTCCGCCATGTGGCGCTCCATGTGCGTCTTTTTGCGGGTGTGCTTGGGTGCGGCGGGCGTCAACCGGCCAGCTTGTTCATCTTGCGGATCTGCTTGTCGAAGGCCCAGGCGGGAGCGACGCGGCGCAGTGCGCTCGCACGTCCGGCCATGGGGCCGGCGGTGTAGCGCAGCTTCGGCTTGGCGTCGGTCGCTGCCGCGACGATCGCCTTGGCGACGATGGCGGGGGCGTCGCCGTCCCTGGTCGCCTCCGCCATCACGCGGTCGACGGTCTGCCGCTGCTTCTCGTAGACCTGCAGGGGCGTGTCGGGCTTCGCGCTGTTGGTCTCGAATCCGGTCCTGGTGTAGGCGGGTTCGACGATAAGCGCCCGGACGCCCAGGTCACGGACCTCGTGGTCCAGGGACTCGGAGTAGCCCTCGATCGCATGCTTGGAGGCGGCGTAGGCGGCCATGTACGGCTGGGGCAGGAACCCGAGTACGGACGAGATGTTGATGATGCGCCCACGTCCCTGAGCGCGCATGTGCGGCAGGACCTCGTTCACCATGCGCATGACCCCGAAGACATTGGTGTCGAAGACGCCCTGGGCCTGCGCGATGGAGGTTTCCTCGGCCGCACCCATCGCGCCGATGCCGGCGTTGTTGACCAGGACGTCAATCCGTCCGAACTGCACGATCACCTGCTGGACCGCGGTGGTGACCGAGGCGTCACTGGCCACGTCGAGGTCGAGGAACGTCACACCGCCGAGCGGGGCGACGCGTGAGGTGTCGCGGCCTGTGCCGACCACGTCGAAACCCGCTGCGACCAGCGCGAGCGCGGTTTCCCTCCCGATGCCGGATGACGCACCCGTCACGAGTGCCACCGGCCGATTTGTCGTCATCATGGATTCCCGAGCACGTTGAGAAACTGATCGGTTTCCCTTCACCGTAAACTGATCGGTTTCCATGCGCAAGTTCAAGCGTCAACCCGATCCGGGCCGCGTCACCGTCTGCGCTGAGGTCGATTCCGTCGTCAGAGGGCCGACGTTCGGCCGCCGTCGGGCCGGACGCGTCCGCCCATACGCTGGGAGCCGTGCGGTGCGGGGGCTTCGCGGCGCCTGCGGGGCCTCGGTGAGGGTGGGGCGGAGCGCTGTCGTGACGCGCGGCAACCCGGGGCCCGTCTCATGGCGGTCGGCATTCCGTGGTGTCGAAACAAGGGCCCTGCGGGCCCGCGCCCCGTCAGGCGGCAAGGCGCCTGACGCAAACCGACCGGCGCCTGCCGGACGGACGGCATGGCCAGGATCGGTGCGCAGGAGAGACGCTGGAGCGTCATCCGCGCAGCGATCGCCGAGTTCGCGCTCAAGGGCTGCTACGGCACCTCTACCGAGGGGATTGACAAGCGTGTCGGTGTCACGCAGCCGTATCTCTTCAGGCTCTTTCCGGCCGAGAAAGCGATCTTCGTCGCCGCCTTGGCGCGGAGCATGGAAGACACTCGCCTGGCTTTCGAGGGGGCGGCCAAGGGGGTGGAGGAGGGCGAGCAGGCCCTCCAGGCCATGGCGAACGCCTACGCGCGGCTGGTCTCGGCGCACCCCGAAACGCTCCAGATGCAGATGCAGGGATACGCCATCGTGGCAGCCGCCGAGGCTCAGGGCGATGACCAGATCGGCGAACTGGTCCGGGTCGGCTGGATGAGGCTCTGGCAAACCGTGCACCTGCCGCTGGGTGCCGATGCCAACGAGACGACGGCCTTCCTCGCGCACGGCATGCTCGTCAACACCCTTACGGCCATCGGGCTCCCCTCCGATTGCCGGGAAGCAGGGGCGTGAAGCCATGGGAGCCGCTCCGGCTGCCGGAGACGGGCATCAACCCGGAGAGCGCATCGGTCACCGGGCCTGCTCGAAAAGGGATGCGTCAGCGCATGCCTGCCGCATCGAGCAGGGTGGTCACAGTGGGCGCGATGAGCCCAGTCAGCTTGTCGGCTCCGATCCCCGCACGGGCACTGGCGCCGTCGAAGACCAGGCTGAGCTGCCGGGCCAGCAGGTCGGGATCGCTCGCCCCACCCTGTTCGGCCTCGGAACGGAAAAACTCCGTCAGGTTCGCCTTGACCCGGTGGGCCACCCGGCTCGCAGGGTGGCTCTGATCCTTGAGCTCGATCTGAACAGCCAGGTACCGACAGCCTTGGAACTCCGGCGCACCCGCCTGCGACTCCACCTGCTCGAAGACGTGCAGGATCCGCTCGCGGGGTGACCGGCCGTCATCCGTCGTGGGCAGGAGGGTCGCCACGAAGGCAGAGGCACGTTCCTCCAGGCTCGCTGCCAGCAGTTCGTCCTTGCTTTCGAACAGCTGGTACAGGGAGCGCTTCGACACCCCCGCCGCCTTGCACAGAGCCTCGACGCCGATGCCGACACCGTCTAGGTAGGTGAGCGTGGCCGCCGCCTCCAGCAGCCGCTCTCTGGTACTTGGCTTCACTTCGGTGGTCATACTGCGAGGTTAACTCGATGCGGACGAATTGAAAACCGATCGGTTTTCAGGGTGTGGCGGGGGACATCACCCTGTTCGGTCAGGACTGGGGCGGGTTCGTCTTCCTCGTGCACGTCGGGCTCACGCCCGACCGGTTTGCGGCTGCGGTCGCCGCCAACACCGGCCTGACCGACCCGGACGTCATGGCCGCGTTCACCTCGGAGCAGTTCGCGCCTGCGGCCGGCGCATTCCTGCACTGGCTGGAGCAGTCCGAGTCGCCCGACCTGACCGCCTTGTGGGCCGTCGGCAGCCCCGACAGCGCCCTCAACCAGACCGCCCACGTCCTCACCGAGGAGGAAGCGGCCGCCTACGACGCTCCCTTCCCGTCCGAGCGGCACTTCGCCGGAGCGCGGCAGTTCCCGCGGCTCGTACCGCTCGACGTCACAGACCCGCCCGCCTCGATGCTGCGCCGCGCCTGGGCCGGGCTGGCCGCCTTCGACAAGCCGTTCCTCACCGCCTTCGCCGAACACGAAGACATCACGCGCGCATTCGAGCGGAGCCTCCAGACCCGCGTCCCAGGTGCGCAGGGGCGGGACCATGTGAAGGTCCCCGACGCCGGTCACTTCCTGCAGGAGCAGCAGCCGGACCTACTGGTCGATGCCATCCTCAGCCTCGGCTGACAGCCGACTGCACGGCGGCCACCACATCTGCCCATGACCGAGCCCCGTCACCGGTCGTACCGGGCCAGGCCCGGCCTTCGCGACGAGGCCCAGCGACATCGCACAGCACTTCGCCGACGTTGCGGGGACGCCCCTGACCCGCAACACCCCAGAGAACCTCGTGTCGTCCCGTGCACGAGTACGGCGGCGTCGGGTGGGTCAGCGGTGGGCGGAGCGGTTGATCTCGACGACCTCCTTCAGGGTGGGCGTGGACGTGAGGGCGGCGAAGCGTTCCATCAGGCGGTCACGTGTGCGTGGGGCCTCGGCCCGGTCGGCCGCGGCCAGGGCCGGACCCAGTTCCTTAAGGGTCAACTCGGTGCAGTAGGCGGGCGTGCCGGGCTGCTGGCGCCAGGAGTCGGCCAGCGCGCCGGCGTCGAAGGGGTCGAAGCCGGTGTCGTCCACGAGGCGCATGGCCACACGCCGTGCCTCATCGGAGTCGGCGGCAACCGGGATGGCGAGGCGGCCCGGGGTCCCCGCCGGAACGCCCTTGGTCTGCTGGGTGTCGGCCAGGGCGGCGTTCCATGCCTTGACCACGGGCCGCCCCAGTTGCTCGGTGACCCACAGGCTTTCCACCTGTCCGTTGTCCACCGCGTCGATGCGCCCGTTGAGGTGGGGGTAGTAGTTGGAGGTGTCGATGACCACCGTCTCGCCGGGAACGGAGGCGAACAGGCCGGCCAGTTCCGGGACCCGGTGGAAGGGGATGGACAGGATGATCACGTCCTTGTCCTGGACGGCAGCGGCAGGGGTCGCCGCGCGGGCTCCGAACTTCAGCACGTCGTCCGGGACGACCTCGGGGCCCCGGGCGTCCGCCACCTGAACGTCGTGACCGGCCGCGCTGAGCTTGCGGGCCAGATTCCCCCCGATCGCTCCTGCACCGATAGCAGCAATTCTCATGATTTGTCCCTTCAAAGGTTGCGCTACCCCTGAGGGCGGCAAGATGTGATGAATGTGCGGGCGGGGCTGCTGGCCGTCGCCGGGAAAACCGTCGGCTCCCAGGATGTCCAGGCAGCCGACTATGAGGGAGCGGCCCGTGGCCTACGCCTCGTCGTCCCGCTCGCGGTATCCGCTTTCGATGAGCGTGCGGAGACGGCCGAGTGACGCCTCGTCGGTGGCGTCGGTGCCGCTGATCCAGGCAACGGCAATCGCCGCGAGGAACAGGTCGTAGCCCTTCACCGACGGGCGCACGCGCCCCGCGAGCTGCGCGGCCCGCACGTACTCCTCGGTGGTGGCGATGAGGGTGTCGCAGGGAAGCGTGAGCGGGTTGTCCGGCTCCTGCGCCCTGGCCGCGGCCATGAGCGGTTCCGGCAGTCCGCTGAAGGCGCTGAAGTACTCCTCCATCGCCCGCAGCCACTGCACCAGCGCCTCAGAGGCGTCACCGAGCTGGGCGATGTCGGCCTGGCGGGCCACCAGCTCCTCGGAGCGCGTCTGCAGCACGGCCGCCAAGAGCGCCTCCCGGGTGGGGAAGTGCCGGTACAACGTGCCAGGCCCGACGCCCGCCTCCTTGGCCACCGCCTCCAGAGACGTGCCGACCCCGTACTTCAGGAAGTGACGCTGCGCCGCTTCCAGGAGGGCGGCACGGTTGCGCTGGACGTCCGCACGGGGCTTGCGCCCCTGCTGTCCACTGGCGCCCATACGCCCTCCCACCTCTTGCGCTCCACCAAAACGGAGGCTGTCTCCGTACGCACTCCACACTAAAACGGAGGCGGCATCCGGTCAACTCGATACCGCCGCTCCGCTCTCCTCCGCCGACGGCTCCGCCGTGCGCTACTGGAAAATGCTCACCGTCTGTGATGTGCCGCAGCGGCGGCGACGTTGCGCGGGTAGCGCCGAACAGGAAGCCATGCGGGCTCGTTGCGGAAAGCGCAAGGTGCGGGCTGCCATTCGTTTCTCCCCGGATTCGGGAGGTGGGAGAGCGAACAGTGCACACTGCTTGAGGAGGTGTTGGCCTCCCTAGAGCCAGTCCCGTCGCTTGAAGATGACGTACAAACTGGTGCATACGATGCCCATCAGGGCGATCGCGAAGGGGTAGCCGAACGCCCAGTGCAGCTCCGGCATGTGCGCGAAGTTCATCCCGTAGATCGTCCCGACCAGCGTCGGGGCGAACAGGATCGCCGCCCAGGACGAGATCTTCTTGAAGTTGTCGCCCTCAACGCGCTGACCTGCACAGATCGCTGTAGGAGGGATGCTGACCTGCGGCTTTGCTCCTTTCCGGAGCTTTCACGGTGACGCCGTTTTGCGCGGTTGATTCTCCCCAGCCGCTCCCCAAAGCGGCTTCATTCTCCCCAGATTCTCCCCAGCGATAGGCGGTTTCTGGACGGCGTTCCTGCTGGTGCAGGGCACTGTGGTCCACGGTGTGCTACCTGCGCATACCGCTGCTCGGCCCGCAGCGTCGAGGCTGCGGGCCGAGCAGACTGTGCAGAGGGCCTGGTGCGGCTGGGCTTCTGGGTCAGTCGGTCATGTTGCCCATCTTCCAGACGGTCATGGACTTGACGACGCTGCCGTCACCGAAGAGGCGCAGGCCGAGGGAGTCCTGCCGGAAGGGGTAGGCGCGGGTGGTGATGGACTTGTGGTTGTTTGCGTACGCCTCGATCATCGAGCGGTCGAGGAACACGTCGAGTGTCAGGCTGCCGTTGGCGAGAGTCAGCGGGCCCTTGTGGATGCCGAAGTTGGGCTCGGCGCTGGAGTTGTTCCCGGATCGCGTCCGGTCGACGCCCAGCTGCCCTGCGGGAGCGTCGTAGAACAGGCGGGTCCGTTCTTCGTCTCCGGGGCTGCGGAGCACGTCGAGCCCGAACGTGCTGGCGCTGCCTCGCTCCAGGGTCAGCTTGATGTGGAGCATGTCTCCCTTGATGCCGGCCAGGCGGGTGTTGGCGTCGGTGAGGGAGGTCGGTTCGCTGATGTCGAGGAGTGGTCCGCCGTCGTGGAGGCGGGAGACCTCCTCCACGGGGCGGAACCCGAGGTCACCGTCGGGCTGCATGGACAGTTCGATGGGCAGGCCCGCGTTGTGGGCCCAGCCGGCGTCGTAGTGGGCGCGTTCGGTGCGCCGGTCCTGGGCGATGCTGAAGACGAGGGAGCGTCCCTTGTCGTCCACCGTTCCGCTGGGGCCGGTGAAGTGGTCGCCGTAGTCCATGAGCCGGGGTTCGGTGGAGTCGGGGGTCCAGCGGCGGGTCTGGGCGTCCCAGGTGCCGACCCAGTAGTAGACGTACTTGCTGCTGTACTCGCCGGGGCCGGCCGGGAAGGCCGGGTTGACGAGCAGGGCCCGGCGCTCGCGGCCCTGGGCGTCCTTTCCGATCGGCAGGAAGGTGGGCAGCTCCCAGACCTGGCCGGTCTTGGGGTAGGCCGCCACGTCACCGACCATCAGCGGTCCGGAGTACGTCCAGTCGGTGAGGTTCTTGGAGGTGTACAGCAGGGCCGTGCCTCCGATGTCCCTGCCGTCGGTGGCCTGGACGCCGGAGCCCATGAGCTGGAACCAGGTGTCGCCCTCCTTCCAGACGAACGGGTCGCGGAAGTCACCGAAGCGGACCTTGCGCCCGGCACCGACGTTCAGGTCAGCGGTCTGGCTGGTGACGAGGGTGGGGTGCATCTTCCACTCGACCAGGTCGGTGTCGCTGGGGTCGACGGGGCGGGCCAGGCCCGTGGCCTGGTTGGGGCGCTGGGAGTCGTTGCCGGCCGTGAACAGCAGGACGGGCACGCCGTTCTCGTCGTAAGCGGCGTCGCCGGACCAGACTCCGTCGGGCGCCACGCTGTCCTCGGTGGGCGCGAGTGCGACGGGCAGGTCGCGCCAGTGGACCAGGTCCTCGCTGACCGCGTGTCCCCAGGCGATGTTGTGCCAGTACGGGCCGTGGGAGTTGTGCTGGTAGAAGAGGTGGTACTTGCCCTTGTACTGGATGGGGGCGTGGGGTTCGTTCATCCAGTGGTTCGGGGCGGTGAAGTGGTAGCCGGGACGGTAGCGGTCACCGTCATAGCGCGAACGGTCCATCGCCATCCGCGCCGTGGGCGTGACACCGCCGGCGAAGGTCTGTACGTCCTTCTGGTGGCCGGCGGCCACCAATGCGGGGGTGAGTGCTCCGGTGTGGATCTTCACCTCATCGATGAGTCCGTTGAACATGTTGACGGCGAACGTGCCGTTGATGATGGCGGGCTGGTTGTGACGGCCGATGATCAGGGGAACGTCGGCCTTGGCCAGCCGCGCGCTGGTGGGGATGGCGGTCTGGGCGACCTGCTCGCCGTTGAGGAAGAGCCTGATCGCTCCGTCGGCGGGCGCGAACACGGCCGACAGGTGCGCCCACTTGCCCGCCGCCAGGGCCGCCGGCTTCGGGACCGTCGTCTCGTACCACGCGTCGCCGGTTCCGACGCCGAACTGCCACCTTCCGTGTCGGCCGACACCGAGGGAGAAGCCGCGCTTCGCCCCCTTGTCCTGCTGGTTGACGACCGCCGAAGGCTTGCCGTCGTCACCCCACTCGAACGCGCGCGGCGCGACCCACGCCTCGACGGTCAGGCCGTCCGCGGGCAGCTGCGTCTGCGCCGCGGCGCGCGAGACCCAGGTGGAGTAGCCGTCGAAGAGCAGAGCGCCGGACAGGACGCCGTCCTCCTCGCGCTTCGGGCGCCACAACGGGTCGCTGTCCGGTTTGTACTGCGCGTCGTTGAAGACGTAGCTGATGGGGTCGGCGGCCTGGCTGACCTTTTCCCTGGTCGTGGTGCCCTGGCCCTCGGCGAAGTCCCAGTGGGCGGCGAGTCCTTCCGGGGAGGGGGCGGGCGCCTGGTCGAGTCCGACGCGGACGTCGTCGAGGTTGATGTGTCCCCAGCCGCCGGTGGCCTGGTCGACCGCGGAGATGCGGAGCTGCTCGCCGAGGTGGTCGCGGGCGTCCCAGGTGACGCGGCGGTACGCCTCGTCATCGGTTCCGGTGGCCTTGTGCAGGATGGTTCCGTCGAGGGTGGTCAGCGCGATGTAGAGGTCGTTCTCGTTGCGGCCCCCGGAGACCAGGGCGCTGACCATGCCGGTGCCGGTCAGGGCGAACGGCTCGGACGTCACCGTCCCGGTGGGGGCGTCACCGCCCGCGGCGAAGCCCCACAGGTGGTAGGAGCCCTGCTGGTTGAAGCAGCAGCCCCAGCCCCAGCCCGGGTCGTCGGTGACCGCCCCGTTGAAGGCGGTTCCGGTGGTGGTCCAGCCGCTGAGGTCGCCGGACTCGAAGCCGGGATTCGTCAGCGTGGTTCCGGTCGCGCTGGCGGTCTGCGTCATCAGGGGCGATGTCAGGCCCAGACATATCGCGAGCGCGAGCAGCAAGCGCAGCACACTGCTTCTGGTTGCGCTCGCGGATTTCGATGGTGCACGGGTTCGCATACGAACCTCCGTCGGTGTGGGGTTGAGTTGATCGGGCGGAGCAGGACGTCGGCCCTGGGCGCGGCACGGTCCAGGGACAACGCGTACGGGGTGGGCTGGGGGTTCAGGAGCGCCGGACGGGGACGTTGACGTCGGCGACGTTGATGTGCCCCCAGCCCCCGTCGGCCCGGTCGACGACCTCGATGTAGATCCGGTCGCCGATGTGGGCGGAAAGGTCGAAGACGACGCGGCGGTACTGCTCGGTGCTGCGGCCGGTGGCCTTGGCCAGTACCTTGCCGTCGTCGGCGCGGACGGCGGCCACGTAGAGCCGGTCGGGGTCGTCGCCGCCGGACACGAGCAGGTCGATCACGCCGTCTCCGCCGAGGACCGCGGGGGTGGAGCGCAGAACGCCGGTGGCACCGTCTCCGCCTCCGGAGGGGTTGAAGCCCCACAGGTGGTGGCCGGCCGGGTCGCCTTCGGTCTCGGCCTGGTAGAAGGGGCCGCCCCAGCCCCAGTCCGTGCGGGTGGTGACGTTGGCGTCGCTGAAGGTCGTGCCGGAGACGACGGTCCATCCGGTGAGGTCGCCGGTGGCGAAGTCGTGGTTGGGCAGTGCGTCGACGTCCGCCGGGCGCGGCGGGTCGTACACGGCGGGCGCGGCCGGCGTGTCGTAGGCGCCGTTCATGCGCCAGACGTCCAGGGACACGACGCGGGCCGATCCGCCCTCGCTGGTCAGGCGCAGACCGGTGGCGTCCTCGCGGGTGGGATAGACGCGGCTGGTGATGCTGTTGGTGCCGTTGACGTATGCCTCCAGCATCGAGCGGTCGAGCAGGACCCTCAGCTTGAGGTGCCCGCCGTCGAGTTCCACGCTGCCGCCGTGGACGCCCTTGCGGACGTCCGGGTCGAGGCTGGAACGGCTGCGGTCGATCAGGAAGCGGCGCTCGGCCGTGTCGTAGGTCAGCAGGGTCTCCTCGGTGCCGTCGGCGCAGGCCCGGACCGCCAGAGTGATCGTCCGCGCGCCGCGCGGCTCGATGACGGCGCTGATGTCCAGTAGGTCGCCAAAGACCCCGGTCAGCCGCCGGTTCGCTTCCGCCACCGAGGTCTGCCGGATGCGGGCGAGCCTCGTGCCCCGCAGACCGGCGGCCTCGGCGATCGGTTCGACCACGAGGGTTCCGTCCTGGCGCAGGGAGACGGACACGGGCATGCCGGCGTTGTGCGCCCAGCCGGACTGGGCGTGCTGCTGCTCGGTGCGGCGGTCCTGGGTGATGCTGAAGATCACGGACCGGCCGTCGGGGGTGACGAAGCCGGAGGGGCCGGTGAAGTGCTCACCGAAGTCGAACTCGCGGGGCTTGTCGTGGTCGGGCACGAAGCGGTGCCGGCGCTTGTCGAAGGTGCCGATCCAGTAGTACGTGTGCTTGACGGCGTTCGGGTTGAACCCCTCCCACCACGGACAGATCAGCAGGATGTGCTTGCCGGTGCGCCGGCCCTGGGGGCCGGGGAGCGGGAGGAGTACCGGCAGCTCCCATACCTCACCGGGCTCGGGCATCGTGGCGAGGTCGTTCCAGTGCAGCGGACCCTGGTACGTCCAGGGTCCCTCGGGCCTGCGGGCGGTGTAGACGAGAGCGGTACCGCCGTGCTTGCGGGTGACCCGCGCGCCGTCGTAGTCGACGATGCCGCTGCCGACCAGCTGGTACCAGACGCCGTCCTCCTCCCAGACGAACGGGTCGCGGAAGTTCTCCGCCCACGCGGTTCCCGGCCCGGCCGGCAGACTGGCCGGGGCTTCGGTGACCGGCTCGGAGCGCATCGTCCAGGTGGGCAGGTCGGTGTCACCATCCGCCTGGTAGGTGGAGACAGCGAGCCCGGTGCGCTGGCGGTAGGGCAGGCGGTCGTCGCCGCCGGTGAAGAAGAGGACCGGTCCGCGGTCGCCGTCGACGCAGGCGGATCCCGACCAGCAGCCGTCCGGGCCGACCGAGTCCGCGGCGGGGGCGAGGGCGATGGGGAGGTCGCGCCAGTGCACCATGTCGGTGCTGACGGCGTGCCCCCAGTGGATCTGGCCCCAGAACGGTCCGAGCGGGTCGTGTTGGTAGAAGATGTGGTACTTGCCCTTGTACACGGGCGCGTGCGGCTCGTTCATCCAGTGCCAGGGCGGCAGCATGTGGAACTGGGGGCGGTGCCGGTCGCCATCGAAACGGGTCCGATGGGGGGCCAGGTCCGGGCGGGGCACGCGGTGACCGGGCAGCGCGGCGACCCTCTCGGCGTGCTCGCGCTGTGCCGTCGCGTCGTCCAGGGCGCCCGGGCGGATCGCGAGGCTGTCCATCAGGCCCATGTACATGTTGGCGTGGAACTCGCCGTTGAGCAGGGTCGGGCGGTTGTGCTTCCCGATGAGGAGGGGTTCGCCGGGCGCCGGTTCGGGGGCCTTGTCCGGGGTGGTGGCGGTGCCGATCAGACGGCCGTCGAGGTAGAGGCGCAGCTGGTGGGCGGCCGGGTCGTAGGTGGCCGCGACGTGGCTCCACCTGCCCTTGGCGGCCGGCTGGTCCGGGGCACCCTTGACCTCGATCAGGTCGGTGCCGAAGCCCAGCTGGAAGACGATCTGCCCGAAGCGGCGCAGGCCGAGCAGGAAGCCGGTCCTGGCGCCCGGGTCGTGCTGGTTGACCAGGGCCTGGGGCTTGCCGTCGATGCCGTGCTCGTAGGCGTAGGGGGCGATCCACACGTCGACGGTCATGCCGCCGGCGATGTCGAGCTTGCCGGGCCCCTCGGCGGTGACGACGGTGGAGTAGCCGTCGAAGTACAGGGCCCGGCCGCGCACGCCGCGGCGGCGTACGGGGTCGCTGTCGAGCTTGTAGCGGGCGTTGTTGAAGACGTAGTCGACGGGGGTGGCGGAGCCGGAGACCGCCTCGCGGGCGACCGCGCCGGTGCGCTCGTCGAAGTCCCAACGGGCGGTGGGCTTTTGAGGACCGGACCGACCGCCGGCGGCGGCGAAAGCGGGGGCGAACGAGAGCGGTACGACGGCGCCGCCGACGGCGGCTGATACGACCCTGAGGGCTGTTCTTCTCCTCATGCTGCCTCCTGGGCTGCGTGGCAGACGGCGCCCTGACGGCCTGCCAATTCGATTTAGGTGATGGGTCGGCATGGTTCGGGCGCCGTCGCCGCTAAAGCAAGAGCTAACGCATACGGATTTCAACTTCGCGCCGCTTAGAAGTGCACAAATCGCCACGTAAGGTCACCGTTATGCAGGCGAGATGTCCGGGGTGTTGACAGCGCATGACGAGTGAAGCAATCTCGTCGCACCTTGCTAATCCGATTTAGCCGAGCGGAGCTGATCCACCGATGTCCGAACGCCGCGTGACCATGGCCGACGTCGCCCGCGAGGCGGGCGTATCGCCGACGACCGCGTCGTTCGCCCTGTCCGGCCGCACCGACATGCGGATCTCCGACGCCTCCCGGGAACGGGTTCTGGAGGCGGCCAGGCAGCTGGGGTACCGTCCGAACGTCACCGCGCGCAGCCTTCGGACGAAGTCCACGCAGACCATCGGGCTCGTATCGGACCGGATCACCACCACGCCGTTCGCGGGCGACGTCATCCGCGGTGCCATGGAGGCCGCCCGCGAACAGGACCACCTGCTGTTCATCACAGAGGCCGACGGCGACCGCGCCGCCGAGTCCTCGCTGGTCCACGCGCTGCTGGACCGCCAGGTCGACGCGGTGATCTACGCGACCA
Source organism: Streptomyces sp. KR55 (assembly GCF_052245645.1). Lineage (NCBI taxonomy): Bacteria > Bacillati > Actinomycetota > Actinomycetes > Kitasatosporales > Streptomycetaceae > Streptomyces > Streptomyces sp. KR55. The sequence goes on from NZ_JBQQCE010000044.1 coordinate 20,920, forward strand.
TGTTCACCCGGTACGTCACTCCCCCCAAGGACCTGTTCGGACGCCGCGTGGTGCTGCTGAACTGCCTGGCCCCGGGATTCGACGCCCCCTCCGTCGTCCCGGACGAGCTGGAGGCCGGCCGGGACGCGGCCCGCGCCCTGCTCGCGGCCGGTCACACCCAGGGCATCTGGGCGATCGGCGGCCACCAGGCCGTCCCGGCCACACCCGAGGGGATCATCGCCGGCAACGAGCGCATGCGCGGCCTGGAGGAAGTACTGCGCGAGGGCGGCGCCCGCCTGGACGGCGTCATCGAGTGCGACTGGGACACGCTGGACGGCTACCGGGAGGTGTCCGCCCTGCTGGCGGCGGGGACCCGGCCCCGGGCGCTGGTGTGCCTGGCCGACCGGGTGTCCTTCGGCGCCTACCAGGCGCTCGGTGAGGCGGGGCTTTCGGTGCCCGGCGACGTGTCGGTGATCTCGTTCGACGACCAGGACATCGCGTCCGTGCTGCGGCCGGCGCTCACCACGCTGAAACTGCCGCACTACCAGCTCGGACGTCTCGCCGTGGAGCTGATTCTCCGCGGCGGGCCGCTCGAAGCGGACGTACACCGTGTGCCCATGCCGCTGCGGGAGCGCGCCTCCCTCGGTGCCCCTGCCGGGGAGTGACACCGGCACCTGAAGACAGTCGTCCCGCCACCCGCACCGATGATTCCGAAGCGGGCGGCGGGACGGCCACCAAGAACAGCGACCGACGGAACCGGTCGCCAAGGGCGGGTCCTGCAAGACCCGCCTCCGTGAGATGGAGGAACCTCGTGGTGTTCAGAACAAGGCGCCTCGCTGCTGCGAGTGTAGCCGTTGCGGCGGCGACCGCGCTCGTCGCCGGGTGCGCGTCCGGCAGTGGCGGGAGCTCGTCCGGGGCCAGCGGCGACACGCTGACCCTGTGGACGCACAACGCCGGCAACTCGGCCGAGCTCGATGTCGTCAAGAAGATCATCAAGGACTTCAACGACTCCCAGGACAAGTACACCGTCGAGCTGCAGTCGTTCCCGCAGACCGACTACAACAACTCCGTCGTGGCCGCCGCCTCGGCCCGCAAGCTGCCCTGCCTGCTCGATGTGGACGGCCCCAACGTGGCGAACTGGGCCTGGGGCGGCTACCTGGCCCCCATCGACGTCTCCGGCAGCGAGGTGCCGGTGTCCGACCAGCTCGACAGCACCGTTGGAACCTACAAGGACAAGCTCTACTCCTTCGGCTTCTACGACGTCTCCCTGGCCTTCTTCGCCCGCAAGTCCGTACTGAACGAGCACGGCATCCGCATCCCCACCATGGACAAGCCCTGGACCAAGGGCGAGTTCGACGCCGCGCTGGCCAAGCTGAAGAAGAGCGGCAAGTTCGCCTACCCGCTGGAGATGGGCACCGGCGGCAGCGGCGAGTGGTGGCCGTACGCCTACTCCCCGCAGCTGCAGAGCTTCGGCGGCGACCTCATCGACCGCAACGGCTACAAGACCGCCTCGGGCACACTCGACGGCGAGGACTCCGTGGAGTGGGGCAACTGGTTCCGCTCGCTGGTGACCAAGGGCTACATGGCGAAGAAGTCCGGAGCTGACCCCAACAAGGACTTCCTGGCCGGCAAGAGCGCCATCCAGTGGGACGGCAGCTGGAACGCGGCCAAGAACGCCCAGAAGCTCGGCGACGACCTCGCGATCATCCCGCCGGTCGACTTCGGCAAGGGACCCAAGATCGGCGGCGCCTCCTGGCAGTGGGCGATGAGCTCCACTTGCTCCAACAAGGCCGGCGCGCAGGAGTGGCTGAAGTTCTCCCGCCAGACCAAGTACTTCGTCGACTACGCCAAGGCCACCAGCACCATCCCCGCCACGAACGACGCAGCGACGCAGATCGCGGACTACCAGCCGGGCGGAAAGTTCGCCGTGCTTGTCCAGTTCGCGCAGAAGTACGCGACGGTGCGTCCGGTCACCCCGGCCTACCCCTACATCTCCACCGAGTTCCAGAAGGCGGCCCAGGACATCCTGGCCGGTGCTGACCCCAAGAACGCTCTCGGCCAGGCCGCGAAGAACATCGACAACAACCTGAAGTCGAACAACAACTACTCAGGCTGACCCGCCCCGGTCCGGTTCGGGCCCCCGACCGCGCCACCCGAACCGGACCGGCTCCCTGGAGATACCGTGACCACCAAGACCGCAGCCCCGAAGCGGCTGCGTCCGGTCCGGCGAACCCGAACGAACAACGCCCGTCGCCGTGAGAGCCTCACCGCCCTCGGCATGGCCACCCCGGCCGTCGTGCTGCTGATCGTCTTTCTCGTCGTACCGGTCGCCCTCGCCTTCGCCCTGGCGTTCACCGACGCGAGGCTCATCTCGCCCACACCGGCCCGCTTCGTGGGCCTGCGAAACTTCACCCAGCTCTTCGAAGACCCGGTCTTCTACAAGTCCCTGCGCAACACGGCGTACTTCGCCGCCGTCGTCGTCCCGCTCCAGGCCGGCCTCGCCCTGGTCCTGGCACTGCTGGTCAACGCGAAGGTACGGGGCGTCAACTTCTTCCGCACCGTCTACTTCCTGCCGGTCGTCACCTCGATGGTCGTGGTGTCCCTCCTGTGGACCTTCCTCTACCGGAAGGACGGCCTGGTCAACCACGTCATCTCGACGCTCACCCTCGGCCACGTCCAGGGCCCGGACTGGCTGGGCGACCCGGCCACCGCGATGCCCGCCATCATCCTGATGTCGGTGTGGCAGGGCGTCGGCTTCCACATGATCATCTGGCTGGCCGGTCTGCAGACCATCCCCGCCGAGCTGTACGAGGCCGCCGAACTCGACGGAGCCACCACCTGGCACCGCTTCCGCCACGTCACCTGGCCGGGGCTGCGCGCCACCCGCACCTTCGTGCTCGTCACCATCACGATCGCGGCGTTCAGCCTCTTCACCCAGATCAGGGTGATGACGCAGGGCGGCCCGCTCGACTCCACCACCACCGTCGTCTTCCAGGCGGTGCGCACCGGCTACGACCAGCAGCAGACCGCCTACGCGGCGGCCATCTCGCTGATCTTCTTCGTACTCGTCCTGACCGTGTCGCTCGTCCAGCGGTTCCTGACCCGGGAGAAGGACTGACATGACCTCCTTCCTCAAGCGGCTCGGCGGCCACGCCGGCCGCATCGTCCTGGCCCTGGTCTTCGCGCTCCCGCTCGTCTTCATGCTGGTCTCGTCGTTCAAGACGGACGACCAGATCTTCGGCGACCTGGGCTCGCTGCGCGCCTTCCTGCCGGTCGGCGCCCTGTCGCTGGACAACTACACCGGCATGTTCGAGCGGGTCCCGGCGGCACGGTTCCTGCTCAACTCCGTGCTGATCTCGTCGATCACCGTGGTGCTCGGCATCGTCATCAACAGCTTGGCCGCCTTCGCGCTCTCACGGATGCGGTGGCCGGGCCGCAAGCTCGTCCTGACCACCATCATCGCCACCCTCATCGTGCCGTTCGAGACCTTCGCGCTGCCGCTGGTGTGGTGGGTCAACCAGTTGCCGCTGCTCCGCGTGAACGGCTTCCACCTGGAGTGGACCACCGGCTGGATGGACACCTACCAGGTGCAGATCCTGCCGTTCGTCGCCAACGCCTTCTCGATCTTCTTCTTCCACCAGTTCTTCCAGAGCATCCCCAAGGAACTCGACGAAGCGGCGATCATGGACGGCGCCGGCTGGTTCACCATCTACCGCCGCATCGTGATGCCGCTGTCCGGTCCTGCCATCGCCACCGTCGCCATCCTCACCTTCCTGCCCGCCTGGAACTCCTACCTGTGGCCGCTGATGGTCGTGCAGAGCGAGGAACTGCGACCGGTGATGGTGGGTATCTCCTACTTCTTCCAGCTGAACGTGGGCTGGGGCCAGATCATGGCGTACTCATCCATGATCACCGTGCCGATCCTCGCCCTGTTCGTGGCGTTCCAGCGGTCGTTCGTCAACAGCATCGCCTCCACCGGCGTCAAGGGCTGACCTCCCGTAGCGCACCGCGCTGTCCGCCCCTCCCCGTCCTCATGACTTCCGTGTGCTTCGCACGCCCTGAGAAAGGCCCCGTGTGCCCACGTCGCCTGCCGACCCCCACCTGCCCGCCGTCCATCTGCGACCGCCCCGCAACTGGATCAACGACCCCAACGGCCTGGTCTTCCACGACGGCCACTACCACGTCTACTTCCAGTACAACCCGCACGGCCCCCAGCACGCGAACATGCACTGGGGCCACTACCGCAGCCTCGACCTGATCACCTGGGAACCCCTCCCCGTCGCCCTCGCCCCCACGCCCGGCGGCCACGACGCCGACGGCTGCTTCTCGGGCAACGCCATCTCCGTCGACGGCCGCATGGTGGCCTTCTACTCCGCCCACCGCAACGACCGCTGGTGGCAGCCGGTCACCACAGCCGAGTCGCACGACAACGGCCACACCTGGGCCAAACGCCCCCACCTGCTCATCCCCGAACCGCCCGCCGGCACCACCATGTACCGGGACCCCTACGTCTGGCGGCAGGACGGGCGCTGGCGGATGCTGGTCGGCTCCGCCCTCGACGACGGCCGCGCCGCGGCACAGCTGTACGAGTCCGACGACCTGGAGCACTGGACCTACCGCGGCCCCTTCCACACCAGCGACGCCGCTGCCGGCACGGGCCCGATCGGCTGGGAGTGCCCCCAGTACGCCACCTTCGGCGACCGAAGCGTCCTGATCCTCAGCGACTGGACCCCGCAGGGCGGCCCCAGCCACACCACCGTCGTCACCGGCCGAGAGAAGGACGGACGCTTCGCGGCAGCCACGGCCCCCGTGCCGCTGGACCACGGTCCCGACTTCTACGCCCCCGCCCTGCTGAAGGCCCCCGGAGAAGACCGCTGGCTGATGTGGGGCTGGGCCTGGGAAGCCCGAGACGACGCCTGGGCGCACGAAGCCGGCTGGGCAGGCGTGCTCACGCTCCCCCGCGAGGTGAGCCTCACCGCCGACGGCACGATCGCCCAGCGCCCCGCCCGCGAACTGCTGGCCCTGCGCGGCCCGCGCATCCTGCACGGAACCGGGCACGCCACACGAACCGAGCCCGCCGAACTCGGCCAGGTCGGCCACACCTTCGACCTCACCGCAGCCCTGATATCGGACACCACCGGTACGAGCGGGCTGCGCCTGATCACCTCGGCCGACGGATCCGAGTACCTCGACATCAGCCTCGACCCCACGGCAGGCCGCCTCATCGTCGACCGCACCCACGCCTCACCGGACGCGCGGGCACGAGCAGGCGCGTACACCGCGCCGTGCCCGGCAGCGACGCGCCCCCACACCCCCGTCGAGCTCCGCGTGATCGTGGACCGCTCGATAGCCGAGGTCTACCTGGCCGACGAGCAGGTCCTCACCCTGCGGTTCTACCCGTCCACCGACGGGCCGTGGCGGCTGCAGGCCCGTACGACAGGAGCAGGGCGCAGCGAGTTCGCCGTCGCGGCCTGGAACCTGACCCCGCAGGACATCCGGCAGGAAGCCCAGCTGGCGGGCCGGGGAGCAGGGCGCTTGATTCCCGGGTCGCACGAGTCCTGAAGGCCGGCCCACCCGCACGCGGACAGGCCACGCCCTCTGCACCGTGTGCGGCAGATACGTCCACCGCAGCACCTCACGCCCTTACGGCGCCCTCGGCTGCGTTCCGTGGCGCGGGGCGACAGCCCCGCGCCCTTCCTGAGAGGCAGACAGTCACCATGGCCCGACCCGGGTCCCCCGGCAGCGTCGACGTCCTCGGCGAGTGCGTCGCCGACATCTTCGAGGACCGCGACCGGTCCGATTCCGGCGGACTGGCCTTGCGAGCGCTGGCTGGCGGAGGCCCGGCCAACACCGCTGTCGCCCTCGCCCGGCTCGGCACCCCCACCCGCTTCCTCGGCCGTTTCTCCGACGACGCCTTCGGCACCCTCTTCCGTGCCCGCCTCAGCGCCTCCGGCGTCGACCTGACCGGTAGCGTGACCACCTCCAAGCCCAGCACGCTCGCCGTCGCCGACCTCGACGCGACCGGCCAGGCCGCCTACACCTTCTACGCCGACGGCGCCGCCGACTGGCAGTGGACCGATGCCGAACTCGCCGCGACGCGGAACGATGACACGGTCTGCCTGCACACCGGCTCCCTGGCGCTGGTCCGCCAACCCGGCGGCAGCCGAATCGAGGAACACCTCGCTCAAGTGCGCGAGCACGCCACCGTATCCATCGACCCCAACGTCCGCCCCCTGCTCGTACCGCCCTCCGCCTACCGCGAACGGCTGCGCCACTGGTGCGCCGTCGCCGACGTCCTCCGCCTCAGCGAAGACGACTGTGCCCTCCTCGCTCCCGGTGTCGGCCTCGAAGAAGCCTGCGACACCTGGCACACCGCAGGCGCGCGCCTCGTCGTCATCACCCTCGGCGGGCGCGGCGCCCTCGCGTCCCTGGACGGCGAGCGCGTCACCGTCCAGGCCCCGCCCGTGACCGTCGTGGACACCGTCGGCGCCGGGGACTCCTTCACCGCGGGCCTGCTCCACCGCCTTGCCGCCCTCGGGCGCCTGGGCGGCCGACTCGACCGGATCGCCGTCGAAGACGTCGCGGACGCATGCTCCTTCGCCGCCCGCGTCGCGGCCCTCACATGCTCCGTCCCGGGCGCGAACCCGCCCTGGGCGGACGAGCCCGCCCTGGGGACCTACGCCGAACGATTCGTGCGGCGTCCTCTGGGCTGAAGATCTTCGCAGTTGGGATGCCTCCAGCGGCATCGCTGCTGGGGGCCAACTTTCAGCGACGGGATGACGCCCTTCCTCACGTGCCCCCCAGTGCCATCCAGGGCTCCTCCGCCCGGGAGGGCGGGCGCACCGGGTCGGGACGGCTGTCCCGTCCTCTCGGACGCCGTTCCCTCCTACCTACCCCGTGCGAGCACAGGTCGCCGTACGCGGGTGCCCGGCGCCGGCCCTTCGAAGGGGTGTGACGGCGGCGGAGGGCTGTCCGGGGGAGGGCGTGAATCAAACCTTCTCGATGGCCACACGGATGTGAGGGGCGGTGAGCATGGCGATGTCCTCCACATCGGACGTCAGGATCGTGACGCGGCCCGGCTGAGCCAGGGCCGTGGCGCAGAGCATGGCGTCGATGGCGTACTTGTGGCCGTGCAGCCCGGCCGTGCGCAGCAGAGTGGCGGCGGACTGGGCGATGGCCTGGGTGACCGGCTCGACCCGCAGCCGCGACAGTGTCCACTTCAGGGCGGCGTCGTTGATCCGGGGGTGGATCACCTCGACGAGGACCGCGGCCGAGGTGATCACCGGAAGGTCGGCGTCGCGGGCGGCGGTGAGCCACTCGTGGACCTCGCGGTCGCGCTGCACGGCCTTGGCCAGGCCCTCGCTGTCCAGGATGAGCGCGCCGCTCACGCGGCCGCCCCGGCATCGGAGGAGGTGCCGCCGGTGAGCTTGGCCCGCTTGGCGGCGACGGCTTCCGGATCGGCGGGGCCGTGGGTCTTGTCGAAGTCGGCGATCAGCTCGTCCAGGTTGTCGCGCTCGATCTGCCGTTGCGCCGCCTTTTCCAGGTACGCGGAAACGCCTCGCTTGCCGACCCGCTCACGGATCGCTTGCAGGGTGCCGGCGGTCAGGGAGACGGAGATGCCACTGCTGGGGCCGTCGCCGGGAGGGAAGTTGGTGTCGTCGTCAGCCATGACATCAGTATGGCATTCCAAATGCCATAACGGCGAGGTCCTTGCCTCGTGGAGGGCGCGCGGCCGGCACTGTCCATGGTTACTCGCTGTGATGTGCGGCGACATCGGTGAGGCGTGTCGAGGCTGGTCGACTGGAGGTGGGTGGGCTTGATGGCACAGGCGTGAGGTGCGGTTGGCGGCTCCGCTTCTCCCTAGATTCTCCCCAGCGTTCAGGAGCCCTCGAAAGCCCAGGTCAGGGGCCCCTTTGAAGGAGGGTGAGGAGATCACCCGCATCACTTCTCCCCAGGGACTCCCCAGCGCCCCATATGGGCGCTTCGCGTGGGAGGTGCATGAGCAAACAGTGTGCAGCACGTGCTTGGGTCAGGTGCCCGCTACAGCCAGTCTCTCCGCTTGAAAATCACGTACAAACTGAGGCATACCACCCCCATCAAGCCGATGGCGAAGGGGTATCCGAGACCCCAGTGCAGCTCCGGCATGGAGTCGAAGTTCATGCCATAAATAGTTCCCACGAGTGTGGGAGCAAAGAGAATGGCCGCCCAGCTTGAGATCTTCTTGATCTCCTCGTTCTGCTCGAACCCCGCCTCCGCCAACGCGCGCATCTCCGCGTTCTGTTGCTGGGTCACCAGGGTCGCGTTGACCGTGAGGATGTCCGTCAGGGCCTGGCGGAAGCCGTCGACCCGCTCGCTGGTGTGGGTGACGTGGTCGGCGACGTCCCGCAGATACCGTTGCAGTTCCTCGTCCGTGCCGTACTTGGCGAAGCCGGCCATCAGGCCGTGCAGCATCCCGACGAGGGGGCGGGTGGCGCGCTGGAACTCGACCATTTCACGGGAGAGTTCGTAGATGCGACGGGAGACCGCGGGGTCGCCGCCGAAGACCTCGGTCTCGATCTCGTCGATGTCGTTCTGGACGCCGGCCACGACTGGCACGTAGCCGTCGACCACCGCGTCCAGTATCGCGTACAGCACCGCCTCCGGGCCCAGTTTCAGCAGCTCGGGCGTCTCCTCCATGCGGTGGCGCACCGCCGACAGGTCGGGGGCCGCGCCGTGGCGGACGGTGATCACGAAGTCGGGGCCCACGAAGACGTGCAGTTCGCCGAACTCGACCTCCTCCGGCGCGTCGAGATACCGGGCCGCCCGCAGCACGACGAACAGCGTGTCGCCGTAGCGTTCCAGCTTCGGGCGCTGATGGGCCTCCATCGCGTCCTCGACGGCCAGCGGGTGCAGATCGAACTCGTCGGCGAGGGAGAGCAGTTCTCCCTCGGTGGGGCGGGCCAGACCGATCCACGCCATGCCTGACGGCTGCTCGCGCAGTTCGCGGTAGGTGTCGGCGAGGCCGGCGGGGGAGGAGACGCGGACGCCGTCCTGGTAGACGACGGCCTGGACCACGCTGGGGATCTCCGTGGGCAGCGGCTCCCGGGCCTCGGGGGCGGGGCCCGGGGTCTTCGGCGGCTGGGTCGGGGGGAGAGCGCGGCGCCAGCCGGACCTTCTGGAGTTCTTCGCGGCGGGTCGGGCGCGTCGCTCGGACATCGCGCTGCCTCCCGGGTCTGGCCTGCGGATGTGTGAGGGTTCAGCAGGATCGTTCAGCAGGATATACGGGGCAAACAGTATCGGCGGGGCGGTTGGCCGGGGGCTCGGTGGGAGTTGCGGACAGTAGCTGTCCGCAGGCCGCGTTAGCGTGCGTGGCATGACCAGGACGAAGCCTGTCGTGACCGCCCCCGTGCTCGGCACCCGCGCCCTGAACCGCGCGACCCTCGACCGACAGCTGCTGCTGCGCCGCTCCCCGCTGTCTACGGCGGCGGCCGTGGAGCACCTCGTCGGCCTTCAGGCCCAGGAGGTCAAGCCCCCGTACTACGCGCTCGCCGCCCGCCTCGACGGCTTCGCGCCCGAGGAGCTGTCCGGGCTGCTGTCCCGCCGCGAGGCCGTCCGTATCGTCACCATGCGCTCGACCATCCACCTGCACACCGCCGACGACTGCCTCACCCTGCGGCCGCTGGTACAGCCCGCCCGCACCCGGGAGCTCAACCTCTTCCGCAAGGGGCTCGTCGGCGTCGACCTGGACCGGCTCGCCGCGCTCGCCCGCGACCTGGTCGAGGCCGAGCCGCGCACGATGCGGCAGCTGCGCGAGGCCCTGCTCGTCGAGTGGCCGGACGCCGACCCGCAGGCCCTGGCCGTGGCCGCCCGCTGCACCCTCCCCCTCGTCCAGGTCACCCCGCGCGGGCTGTGGGGCCGCAGTGCCCAGGTCGCCCTCACCACCGCCGAGCACTGGCTGGGCCGCCCCGCCGAGCCCGCCGCCGGATCCGACACCGCTGTGCTGCGCTACCTTGCCGCCTTCGGACCCGCCTCCGTGAAGGACATGCAGACCTGGTCCGGCCTGACCCGGATGCGCCCTGTCTTCGAACGGCTCCGCCCCCGGCTGATCACGTTCCGCGACGAGCACGGCGTCGAGCTCTTCGACCTCCCCGACGCGCCGCGACCCGACCCGGACACCCCGGCCCCGCCGCGCTTCCTGCCCGAGTTCGACAACCTGCTGCTGTCCCACGCCGACCGCACCCGGGTGGTGCCGCCCGCGAACCGGGGCCGCACCTGGCAGGCGAACACGGTCTACTGCCCGCTGCTCGTCGACGGCTTCCTGGCCGGTGTGTGGCGGCTGCTCGGTGATGCCCTCGTCATCGAGCCCTTCGGCAGGCTCACCAAGGCCCAGCGCGCCGAGGTGACCGAGGAGGGCGCGCGCATGGTCCGGGTGCTGCACAAGGAGTCGTCGTACGACATCCGCTTCGGGACTGTCATCCCCTGAGCGGCATGGAACCTGAACGGCATGGAGAGGGGGCGCTGCGGGCCGCTCGTGGAGGCCCGCAACGCCCCCTGGTCACTTACCTGAGGGGTACTCAGGAAGTCTTGGCCTGGCTACGAGTTGACCTGTGCGGTCACCAGGCTCGAGAAGGTGGTCAGTCGGGTGTAGATGCCCGGGTAGCCGGCTGCCGCGCAGCCCTCGCCCCAGGAAGTGATTCCTGCCAGGACGCCCCCGATGAGCAGGGGACCGCCGCTGTCGCCCTGGCAGGTGTCCACGCCGCCGGAGGTGTATCCGGCGCACACCATGTCGCTCGCGACGAAGTCCGAGCCGTACGAGCCGGCGCAGCTGGAGTCGGAGACCGTCGGGACCGTCGCGGTGCGCAGCTGGTTGGAGGAGCTGCCGCCCGAGGAGGTGGTGCCCCAGCCGAGGATGCGGGCGGTGGTGCCGGCCGCGTAGACCGAGGTCTGCGAGGAGGAGACGTACGGCGCCGTCGTGTACGGCATGGACGTCGACAGGGTCAGGACGGCGACGTCGTCGCCGTTGGTGACGTCCGTGTAGCTCGGGTGGATCCAGATCTTGCTGACCCGGCTCACCGTGCCGTTCGTGCCGTTCAGGTAGGTGCGCCCGCCGACCACACGGACGCTGCTGGTGGTCTCGCCGACCATGCAGTGCGCGGCGGTGACGACCTTCGTGGGGGAGACCAGCGTGCCGCCGCAGAACTGGTCCTGCGAGGCGTCCGTGATCTGCATCATGAACGGGTACGCGGTCGTGGTGGTCGTCGTGCCGCCGACGATGGGCTGCGGGGCGGCGACGGCGGCAGGGGCGGTCAGCAGCGCGGTCGCGGCGGCGGCAGCGGCCGCCGTGAGGACGGCGGCGGTCTTTCTGAGACGGGTGAGCCCGAGCATGAGTCTCCTCAAGGGGTTGCCGGTGGGGGGTCGCGCGGGTGTGGGGGGTTGAGCACGGGGGTCTCGGGACAGACCCCCGCGTGCCCGGCGATCGGCACGCCCTTACGCTAGAACCCGGAACGCTTCCCTCCCAATGAGGGAACTCCCTAAGGGAGTTGGGAAGGGAAATCCCTCGGTTCCCCGCAACAGGCCTTGCGCGGGCCGCACTTGGTGTACGGCTTCACTTCGCGTACGGCTTGATTTCGCGTACGGCCCTCACCTGGCGTGGCGCCCCGCCGCCAGTCTGACGATGTCCACCCGCGATCGGATCCCCAGCTTGCGGTAGACCCGGGTGAGCGTGGCCTCGACCGTCTTGACGCTGATGAACAGACGCCCGGCAATCTCCCGGTTGGTCGCGCCCTCCATGACGAGCGCGGCGACCTGACGCTCCATCGAGGCCAGCCCCTCCAGCGCGTCGAGCGCGGCGGGTGCGGCAACCGGGACGGCCGGCCGGGCGGGCGGGCCCGAGGCGGCAGCCGCGTCCAC
>NZ_JBQQCE010000440.1:0-8214 GCF_052245645.1 Streptomyces sp. KR55
GAGGCCACCCCAGACTCAGCGGCCAGCACCCAGCCGATGGTCATTCAGCTGAAGATCGGCGACCGCGACCTGGGTGAGGTCGTCATCGATCCGCTGCGTAAGGCGATCGCGGCTCGTGGCGGGATCGCGCAGGCCGGCACACGTGTCGACCTGGTCCAGCATCGGCGTCTCGGGATCGAGGCCGGGGTACGCCTTCACGAGGTCGGCGAGGCAGTCGTCACGCGGGTCATCGGCTGGCGCGCTGCTCGGCGTCTGTGCGGCTTTGTCGTCGCTGCCAGGCAGGCAGGCGGTGAGTGTGGCGGCAAGCAGGGCCGCCGCGGCGGCTGTACGGATACGCAAGGTCCCCCCTTGGGTGTGCAGTTGGGCGAGCAACCTGCCGTACGGGGGCGGCATCCGTACGGAGTTCGCGGGAAGGCCGTCACCCGCCCGTCCTCTCGTCACGGGGACGGGGGTGCAGAGGACGGGCGGGCGTTCGTGCGGCTGCTGCCGCTGCTCAGGGCGTGCGGGTTGTGGACCCAGCCTCACGGCACGCTGCCCAGTCCCGGGCCGCGGCAGTGAGTGCAGCGCGGTGAGGCAGCGGGCGCGTGCGTTCCCAGTCCTCCCACGCGGCGTAGACGGTGCGCGCGAAGAGGCTCACGGCTGCAGGGTCAGCCGCACGGTACGCGGGAACCTGCCGTGCAATCGCCTCGGCCTGTTCCGGGGTGTGGCCGGCCGAGATGAGCCGGGGGACTGTCAGCGCAGTGTCGGCCCATGCGGGGGCGGGGCAGGCAAGGGCCCAGTCCAGCAGCAGTAGCTCGCCGACGGGAGTCACCAGCATGTTGTGCGGTGACATGTCTGTGTGGGCAAGTCCTCGACCTTGCAGTCCGGTCGGCACGTCCTCGGGCAGGAACTCGGCCCACCGTGAGTGAAGCGGCTTCTTGCGCAGGGTCTCAGGCCATGGCGTCTCGGATACGACGACGAGCGTGTGCACGAGGGGGACGAGGTCGTCGGACCCTGGAGTCAGGTCCGGGTGCCGGCCGTCGATGTACTCGTACCCGTAGAGCAGCCACCCCCCGGCGTCGACCTCCCACAGCACGCGGGGCGCACGGGGCGCGTTCCGCGTGACCTCGGCCTCGTGGCGGTATACCCACGCCTGGGGGTCGTCGTGCCGGGTGCCCTTGACGAACGCTCGGCCTGCTCGTGTGCGGACAGTGCAGGCGAGCCGGGACATGACGCCGTGCGGCGCGGTCTCGGCCCGCTCGACCGGGCCTGTGTGCCGTTCGACGGCGGCCCGGGTCGGTGCCGGTAGGTCGTGCCATTCGATGCGGTCCACCCGTGGTCTCCTGCGATGGTCGAGCGAAACGGGAAGGCCTCCAGCCTGGCCACAGCGTGGCATAGACCGGAGGCCCACGGCGGAGCCGTCAGGGATGGTTCGGGCTGTCCGAGCAGTTCGCGTGGCACTGCGAGCAGTCCGCGAGGTCCAGCTCGGGCCAGAACTCCATGTCGATCTCGTACCCGGCAATGGTGATCGCGTCGACGGTCCGGGCCCGGAGTGCCTTGCCGCCGCCGTGCTCCTCCGGGTCGAGGTAGCCGGGCTGGTGGTCCAGGAACCGGCCGAACGTCTGCTCGCAGAACTCCCGGTACGCCTTGGTGTGGAGCAGGAAGGCGTGCCAGAAGTCGTCCACCAGCGGCGAGGGGCTGAGCGGCCGGTCGGCGTAGTCGCACGCCGCGAGGAAGGCGAGCATCTGGCCGACGCCGCGGTCCGCCTTCTCCTTCGTCAGCTGGGGGAACTTGTCGCACATGTTGGCGACGAGGGTTGCTCGCATCTCAGCGCTGATCAGGCCTCGCGCGTCGATCAGCGGGCGCTTCTGAGCAGTGGTCACGTTCCGTGCCTCCTTGAGTCGGTAGTGCTTCGGACGTGCGTCGTGCGCCCGCCCCGGGGCTCGACCTGTCCAGGGTTCGGGGTCCGGGGCGGGGGTCTGGGTGGCGCTCGTCAGTGACGGCGTACGATGCTGGGCGCAGCGGGAGCATCAAGACCGCCCCTGCCGCAGTGTGAGACGGAGCAGGGCGCGGCCGGTGTCGCAGGCGCCGACGGCGGCGTCAGTGGGGAGCGGGAGCGTCCCGCCGTGCCTGCCGGTACTCCTCGTAGAGCCGGTCGCCGGTCTCGCAAGAGACGCCGGCGTTTGACCCGTCCTCGTTCACTGCCCGGCACGTCGGGCAAGCGGAGCCGTGCACGAGCATGCACCGGTACGCGGCCTGCTCGGGTGTCTCGTCGGGTCCCGCGGTGTGAGGGCCTCCGAGGTTCTCGTAGTGGTCGCACAGGGCGTTCACCGATCGGGCGAGCCGTTGCGCGTGGGCGATGCCGGCGGGCAGGCTGCGGCCTGCTTCCAGGTTCAGGCGCATGCGGGCCTCGCCGACGCAGGCCAGCGCGCAAGCCCGCGGGATGTCGTCCTCGGGCAGCCCCGCGGTGGCCGTCTCGACTTCCGGGATGGCGAGCATGATGTGCCCGCGCAGCTGGAGAGTGAGTGTCTCCAGCTCGTCGGGCATGGGCGGTTCGGCGTCGTCGGCGAGAAGACGGCGCGCACTGCCGCGCATCAAGGCGAGGTCCAGCGGGCGCTCATCCCGTTCCGCCTCAACATCTTCTGTCGCACTGGGTGCACGTCCCGTAGTCACATCGCGATGATGGGTGTGCACGGTGAGACACAACTAGGCCGTGGCGTGGCCATCCGTGGCCACGTGGCGGCCATGGCCGGGAACGGGCGCGATGACACCTCAGACTGGACGCATGGGCCGCAACGACGCCTTACGGGCCGCACGGCTCCGCGTCGGCTGGCGCACCATCGAGCAGGCCGCGGCCAAGCTGACCGAGCACGGGCAACGACTCCTCGACGACCGCCAGTTCACCGTGTCCGCGCGCACATGGCGCCGCTGGGAGGGGGAGCGCCCCGGCTGGCCGGCCGAGGAGACCGCGATCGTGATTCACGACGCGCTCGGCCGATGGCCCGAAGATCTGGGATTCACCACGCCGCCCGGCTGGATCCGCCCCGAGCACCATGAAGAGGCCGATGTGAAACGCAGGGCGTTCGTCTCCGTCACCGCTGCCGCGCTCGTTGCTGGCCCGGTCGCGCCGCAGCACGTAGACCCGGCCCTGATCGACTACTTCCAGACCCAGCTTGAGGGGCACTACCGGGCTGACATGTTCCTTGGCCCTCACGACCTGATTGGCACCGTGTCTGCGCAGTACCAGCTGATCGACAAGCTGATCCGCTCGGCAAAGGGCGAGAAGAGGCGCGGTCTGCTGCGAGTCGGTGCTGCCTATGCCGCCTTGGTGGGCTGGTTGTACCAGGACGCCGGCGACATGGACGGGGCGAGCTTCTGGCGTGGCGTCACCCAAGAGATCGCCATGCGCTCACGAGACCCGCACCTGATCGGCTACTCCCTCGTCAATCAGGCGCAGGTGCGCACCGATCTCGGTGACGGGCACGCGGTCATCGACCTGTGCGAAGCCGCGCTGGAGGACTCCGGGCGCCTGGTGCCCAAGGTGCGCATCATGGCCATGCAGCAGCAGGCCCACGGCGCCAGCCTCACCAGGGACCGGGCGGCCGTGGACCGGCTCATCGACGAGGCGGACGGGCTGCTCGCCCGAGTCGACGACGACCTGCCATGGGGCAACGCCTGCCGGCGGACGCCCGGCTACCTCGAGGTTCAGCGTGCCACCTGCTACGGGCGCCTCGGCCTCGGCACGGAAGCCGTCTCCCTGTGGGACCAGGTCCTCGACATCGTCCCGGAGACCGCGCGCCGGGACCGTGGCGTGTACCTGGCTCGGCACGCCACCGCGGCGGCCGGAGCGGGCGAACCTGACCAGGCCCTGGAGATTGCCCGCACGGTGGCGGATATCGCCGTAGAGACCCGTTCGGCGCGTATGCGGCGGGAGTTGGCCACCCTGCAGCGGGCGATGCGGCCGTGGCAGGATGCCCCGGTCGGCCGGGACCTCGCCGAGGTTCTGGCGCCCGTGATCGAGGGGAGCTGAGCGTGGCAGAGGCACCGGTGCCGCTGACCGAGGACGAGATCGAGGCCGCTCTGCGGGCGGCGCCTGGGTGGCGGCGCGAGGGCGATGAGATCACCCGCACGTTCTCGATCCGTTATCACGGCGGTGTCGCAATGATCGTGCACGTCGCGGATGTCGAGCGGCTCATCAGCCACCATGCCGACATCGATCTGCGCTGGGGCAAGGTGCGGTTCGCGATCACCACGCACGACGTCGGCCACAAGCTGACCGAGGCGGACTTCGACCTTGCACGGCGGATCGACGCTATCGCCAAAGCGCACATGGCTGAGCCGCTCGACAGCTGACCGCGGACATGGGGAAGCCCCCAGACGGCCCGTCACGGCCGCGCTGGGGGCTCTTCTCAGCTACGCCTTCGGGATCGCCCACTCCGTGGGTTCACCACTCCCCGGCTGGTACACCAGACGCTCGGGCCGCTTGTCACTCGGCACGGGGAAGGCGACGAGGCCGCGGGCACAGCGCCCGGGTGTGAGGGTCTTGTCCATCGGGTACTCGGGCTTAGGCATGTCGCCGCCGGAGGAGCCGGTCACTTCGATGCTGGTGCCATCCTCGTAGGCCAGTGACCACGGGAACTGATCGACGGTGAAGTCGGTGCCCTCAATGTTGCAGACCTTCACCTCCGCGGTGGCCCAGACGTCACCGCCCTGGAAGTCCTCCGGCTTCTGAGGCTGCGGCCCCTTGTAGGGCTGCTGGTATTCGAGGGCCTGCACGGTGGCGTGGACGTCGACTTCGGTGTCGACGATGGTCTTCGCAGCACCCATCTTGAGGACGCCGTCAGCGGCGTCTGCTGCGGTCTCCGCGCTCGGTGTGGCGGTCACGGTCTGTGTGACGGTGACACGGATGGTCTTGGGCTCGTCGCTGCTGCTGCACGCGGTGGCGGTGGCGCCGAGCAGTAGGGCGGCGGCGATGGCGGTGCGGGTGCGCATGGTCCCCCCAGGGTCGTGCGTGTCGAGGTGGGCATCATGCGCCGCGTGAAGGCACTGTGTGGGGCGTGTGGCTGTGTTGTGACCCCCGGACGCGTGGGAGCACTGACGGCCGCAGACTCCCCTCACGACGCCCCGTCGGTCGGAACCTCCTCCAGCTTCCCGTACGAGTCGAGCGACCAACGGACGTCGCTGTCGTCCGTGAAGAACACCGTCGGCCGGTTGTTGTGCACGGTCACCGTGGGCCAACTCTGAGAACCGAATCGCACGGCCCTACCAGGCCCAAGCAGGTAAACCGGCATAGCCAGCCGGTCCCCAGCCGTAGCCCCTCGCTGGGATGGATCAAACGCTGGCCACTCCCACACATCGGACGCCGTGTAGGCGGTTCCGAAACGCACTTCAAGCTGGTGCACAGGGGCATCACTGGGGTTCTGCACGGTCACGGCCCAGTGGTCAGGTCCGCCGGTGAGACCACCCGCGCCGTCTGGCTGTCCACCAACCATGCGCTGATACATCCGGACCTGGCGGGCCTGCGCCCACCGCCGGTCGTCTGCGGCCGCGCAGCTCTACGCGCTCCAGTTCCAGGTTCTGCTTCTGCTCGGCCATGAACCGCGATTGCTCGGCGATGAACTCGCGCTGCTCGCCGATCTGTTGCCGCTGGCTCGTGATCGTCTGGTACGCAAACCAGGCTGCGCCCAGCGCACCCGCCCCGCCGATCCACGTCGGCACGTCGCCCCAGTCCAACAGGCCCACCCCCCGCCTCTTCCTCCGACAGCCGCGACTCGTTCGATCTCGCGCCGTCTCAGTGCCGCGATTCCCCAGACACGGACGCCCCTTCAGTGCCAGTAGTTCCCGGATCGGTCCTGAACGACGAAGCCACCCACCAGTGCTCCCGGTGGCGGGCGAGCGACGCCGGCACCGCTCCTTGTGCGACCGGCTCGTCAGTCAGCAGAAGCGCCGTTGACCTTCTGACCGGGGGCGCGCGGCGGGATCGGCCGCATTCCGGGCAGCTTGGCCGCCCCCGCGTTCCAACCGGCGCTGAACATGTCGTCGCGCAGCACGGTGACTTCGTCGGCGATCGCTTCCATCTCTTCAATGGTGATGGGGGTGGCGTTGTAGCCGATGGACTTCCTGACGGGCTTCATCGCCTCCAAGCCGCCGTTCTCCCCGGTGTTCATGAAGAGCGAGTGGACGACCGCGTTGCGCCTGTCCTTCAGTGCCTTGGCGCGGTTCAGGCATGCCTGGATCTCGGCGGTGTCCGCGTCGGCCACCGTTCCCACGCTCAGCGCGAGCTCGCACAAGTGATAAGGCGGGCGCAACCCTCGGTGTTGGCGGAGAGCAACAGGGTCGGTTCCGGGGCGATTGTGCCGAGCAGCTGGCGGAGGCTGAAGTCGAGCTCAGCACCGGCGACCGTCACGCGGCCGACGGCCTCGAAGAAGGGGTTCCGCTCACGCGGGGTGGCGTCCGAAGTCATGGCGGGCATGGTACGGCGGCAGACCTTGGCAATGCTGCCGATTTTGGGCGACTGCCGGAGAACCCGCCAACCGCATAGGGGATGCGGTTCGTTGGCTCTGACCTGCCCTTCTCATGCGGTGATGGCACCCGTATGACACAAGATAGACAGGCGCGACTGTGCTGCAACTGGCAGGAGCGATGAAGTGGGCCCCTCCGATCCCGCGCACGCAGACCCGGATCGCTATCGTCCCGATATGGATTGGGGAGACGTACCAAGTGCAGTCGCCGCGCTGGTAGCGGTCGTGGCCGCCGTCTTCAGCGGCATTGCCCTGAAGCACAGCAGACAGTCAGCCAACGCAGCCAGGCAGTCCGCGGACTCGTCGGAGAGGGCGGCTGCGGCGGCAGAGCGTTCGGCGGCAGCAGACGAAGCTGCGCTGGCCGAGATGCAGAACGAGGCAGCCGAGCGGCGCGCGGCTGAAGCCGAGGCGGCTCGGCCAAGGCCTGACCTGCGCGTGGAGCGGACGTCCAAGGTGCAGTACCTGCTCCGTAATCGCGGAACGGGTCCCGCGGTCAATTTGACCGTCGTACGAGCAGGGGAGCCCGGCCAGTGCAGGAACTTGCCGGAGGGGGTGACTCTTCAGCCTGGCGAGAGCCACGAGTTCCAGATTCTGACTGCGATGGGCTTGGACCCTGTGACCGCGATCTACGTGAAGTGGGATGGACAAACTGACGCCATAGCGGTGCCCGTGCCCACGTGAGCCATCAGAGAGTGCTGTCCTCGCACGTATGGCGCCACACGCTGGCGAGTCAGCAGTTGCTCCATGAGTACGCGTCCGTGGCGTCCTCGACGCACTCCTCAACGTCGCTGCGGAGATCGTTGATCGCGTCTTCCTGCACGCCTTGGTCGATCGTGTCGAGGATGGTTTGCGCGGACGCTCGATCGGCGACGCTGAAGCAGCCGGGGTTCTGCAGGATCGTGTTGGCCAGCATCCGGCCGTTGGTCCGCTTCTCTTCCATCGGTTGATCGACGTCCGGCGAGATGCTGTCGATGTACTCCTGGTGCAGCCTCCGGGGCTCTGCGCAATCGGCGGCGGTGGAGCTGGGCTCGGGGGCCGTGAGTCGGCCGACTGCGAAGCCGCCGCCCGCGAGCAGCGCGGCAGCGACGGCTATGCCGAGGATGCGGGCTGGTGAAGGCATGGCTCATCATCCCGTTCAGCGGGTACCTGCGTCATGGGTTCTGCGCCACGCGTTGTGCGCGCGCCGGCCGACGCGCAGCCGAAGCCTGCGGCCACGGCACCGCGGGCACGTCCGCGCCTTCCCGAACCGCTCGACTACGCCCCGCCCCGCGCCCCTGCGGCACGGCGCGAACGGCTTCACGGCACACAACACTGCGTAACCGCCGAGCCAGAGCAGCAGCCCGACCATAGCAAGCCACATGAGGTGTCCTCCCCCTCGAATCCTGGTGTTTCCCGCCTACCCACCGCCCCGGTCACGGCCAGCTGCTGGCCGACCCGGCGGCCAGCAGCGTGCGCGCCGACGACGTCGCCGTCCAGCCGCCCGTCCGGCACCCCGAGAGGTGAGGCCGTCATGCCCGCATCTGCCGCGTACGCGTCCTGGCTGCCCGGCCTTGACGCCGACACGGACGTGAACACCGTCATCAACTAACGAGTTGGTGCGTGATAGCGGGTGGGCATGCTCTCGTGGTGAGGGGCATGGTCGATCGGGCGGTGTTGGCGCATCCGTTGTTCACGGGCATCTCGACGGCGCGTCTGGTGTCTTTGGTTGAGGAGT
>NZ_JBQQCE010000441.1:0-8201 GCF_052245645.1 Streptomyces sp. KR55
GTGCGCCAACAAGGTCGACGGCCCGAGCGGCGAGGCCGACGCGGCCTACCTGTGGTCCCTCGGCCTCGGCGAGCCGCACCCCGTCTCCGCCCTGCACGGCCGCGGCACCGGCGACATGCTGGACGCCGTCCTGGAGGCGCTGCCGGATGCGCCCCAGCAGACCTTCGGAACCGCCGTCGGCGGCCCCCGCCGCGTCGCGCTGATCGGCCGCCCGAACGTCGGCAAGTCCTCGCTGCTGAACAAGGTGGCCGGCGAGGAGCGGGTCGTCGTCAACGAACTCGCCGGCACCACCCGCGACCCGGTCGACGAGCTGATCGAACTCGGCGGCAAGACCTGGAAGTTCGTCGACACGGCGGGTATCCGCAAGCGCGTCCACCTCCAGCAGGGCGCCGACTACTACGCCTCGCTGCGCACCGCGGCGGCCGTCGAGAAGGCCGAGGTGGCCGTCGTCCTGATCGATGCCGCCGAGTCGATCTCGGTGCAGGACCAGCGCATCATCTCCATGGCCGTCGAGGCGGGCCGCGCCCTCGTCGTCGCGTACAACAAGTGGGACACCCTCGACGAGGAGCGCCGCTACTACCTGGAGCGGGAGATCGAGACCGAGATGGGCCAGGTCTCGTGGGCGCCCCGGGTGAACGTCTCGGCGCAGACCGGACGGCACATGGAGAAGCTGGTCCCGGCGATCGAGACGGCCCTGGCCGGCTGGGAGACGCGCGTCCCGACGGGCCGGCTGAACGCCTTCCTCGGCGAACTGGTCGCCGCCCACCCGCACCCGGTCCGGGGCGGCAAGCAGCCGCGCATCCTGTTCGGCACCCAGGCCGGCACCAAGCCCCCGCGGTTCGTGCTCTTCGCCTCCGGGTTCATCGAGGCGGGCTACCGGCGCTTCATCGAGCGTCGGCTGCGTGAGGAGTTCGGCTTCGAGGGGACGCCGATCCATATCTCGGTGCGGGTGCGCGAGAAGCGCGGCGCGAAGAAGAAGTAGCGACACAGCACAAGACGTAGCAGGAGGGCGGCCCTTGTCGGGCCGCCCTCCTCGCTTCAGCTCCCCTTGCGGGGGCCGGGTGGCAGTGCCGCCGGGACGTGGTGCATCCCGGTGCCGTGCTGCCCGATCTGCCCGACCCGCTGCCAGGGCGACAGCTGCCCACTGCCGTGCCGGGCGCTCTGTGCGCCCGCGCTGTAGGCGCTGTACGAGCTGCTGAACGATCCCGCGCGGTGGCCCCCGAACGATCCCGAACCGTGCGGGATGCTCGCGAAGGCGGTGAACCCGAACTCGTCCTCGCCGCTGCGGTCACCCGGCAGCGAGCGGAAGGACTTGACGTACTCGGCATAGAGCGCGTCGTAGATCGGCGTGGCCGATGGGCCGCCCGAATGTTCCTGTGCCGGCCGCGTGGACCGGATCGACTGGAAGGACTGGCGGCGGGAAACGTCGTATGCGTGCACGTATGTCCAAACGACCCCGGCTCTGAAGAGATGCGGCCGAGCGAGACCGCAAGGGGCGCAGGACTGTTACACCCCCGACGATCCCGCGCGCTCACGTCCCCGCAAGCGGCAGCACACTCGCGACGAGCTTCCCGTTGGCCGCGGCCTTGTCCAGGGCGTCCCGCAGCAGATCCTCCCGGGGCTGACGCCCGATGGACCCCACCGGAGCCGCGAACATCAGCACCTGCTGGTGCTTGTTGGCGGCGGCCCGCCACCCCTCGGTCACCTGCAGCGGCTGATGCGCCTGCCACCAGGCCACCGGCTGACCGCCCGGGCTCGGCTGGAGCACCGCGTGCAGCTGCCCCATGGCGAGCAGCACGGACCAGCCGTGCAGCACCGGCGGCAGGGAGCTCAGCTCGGTCACCGGCATGAAGCCCTGCTCGATCAGCAGCGGCAGGAAGTCGTCGCCGGAGGCGATGGAACCCGGGCGCACGATGGGGCCGGTGGGTTCGACGACGAGGGCCGGGTGCAACTCCCCGGCGATGAGCACCAGTCCGCTGGTGACCCCGAGCACGGCCTGCTCCGGCACCACCTGCTCCGGCTCCAGGTCGACCGTGTCGCCGCTGATGGACCGCACGGCGCCGCGGAGCTGTTCCTCGGTGACCTGGACGACCTGCGAGGGCAGGCAGGTGGCGTGGGCGAAGGCGAGCACGGCGGTCTCGTCGCCGATGAACAGGACGGTGCTGGTCCGCTCGCGCTCGGAGTCCCCCGGGGTGCGGCAGGACGTGCAGTCGTAACTGCCGGGGGCGTTCTCTCCGGCGAGCAGCCGGTTGGCTTCTTCGTCGCCGATCTCGGCGCGTACCTCGTCGCTGACGTCGAGCATGCGCGGCACGGGTGGCTCCCTCGGGATGCGGTACGTGGCGAGGCCGGGTGGCTCCCGGCCCGTGGTCCGGGTGGTCCCGGGCTCATGAAGAAGACAACGGGGATCTGTGGCGGGAGTCACGCTGACCGGCGAACGGAATCGAACCATCCACCGCACACGGTCACGACCGGCACGGAATCGGACACTCACCGTCAAGTCGGGGAAGCAGCAAGGCACTTGTGACGGTGAAGTGGGTCACAGGTCGACGGAGTGACTGGTCGACAAATCAGGAAATCGGCGAATGAAATGGGTGGCCGAAAATTGGCGATACCTCGGGTAACGCCGAACTGGCCTGGAACGACGAGTAGTTGGTTGAGGCCAACTCCTCAAGCTCCGTACATTCCTCGACCGTGTGCAACGAGCACCGCTCGGGTACGTCCGCCGCCGCGCCGGCCGCATCAGGTCGGCGCACAGCACAGCCGTCGGCGGACGGGGCGGAGCGCGACGACCGCGGCCATGCGCGGGAAACGCGCCCCGTCTTGGGGGACCCCGGGTCCGTCGAGAGGGAATTACATGTCCGAATGTGCCGATACCACTCGCAACAACGTCCGTAAGACGCGTACGACGGCGGTCCTCGCCGGGGCGGCCCTGCTGGCCCCGCTCGGGCTGCTGGCCGGAACAGGCAACGCGGCGGCCGCGGACGGCGGAGTGTGGGACCGCATCGCCCAGTGCGAGAGCGGCGGCAACTGGCACATCAACACCGGCAACGGCTACTACGGCGGACTCCAGTTCTCCGCCGACACCTGGCGCGCGTACGGCGGCACGGCCTACGCGGCCACCGCCGACCAGGCTTCCAAGGAGCAGCAGATCGCCGTCGCCACCAAGGTTCAGCGCGCACAGGGCTGGGGCGGGTGGCCGACCTGCTCGGTGCGCGCCGGAGCGTCCGGCGGCGCTCCCGAGGCGCCCGCGACCGGCTCGGCCGGCGAGCAGTCCGACCAGTCCGAGCAGTCCACCTCGTCGCAGCCGGCGAAGACGCCGGCGCGGGCGTCGGGCCACACGGACCGCGGTGCGACCCGCGGCGACTACACCGTCCGTCAGGGCGACACCCTGAGCGGTATCGCCGACCGGCACGGGACCACCTGGCAGCGGCTCTACGCCGCCAACAAGGCCGTCATCGGCGGTGATCCCGACGTGATCGTGCCCGGGCAGTGCCTCGCGCTCGGAGCCACCCCCTTTGCCCGGAACATGGGTCCCCGCCCGGTCCACCGACCGGGCGGGGCCCCCGGCGCAGCGGGCGACGTCGCCCGCAGGCACGGCGTGATGCTGCTCATCCCGGAGGGTTCGGCCCGCGCGCAGGGCCCGGAGCACGCCCCCGCGGTGTGCGGTCCGCCGCTTCCCGCGCCCGCAACTCGCCCGCTTCTCCGCTGAAGACGACCGCACCGCGGCGCAGTTCGTACACGAGGGCGGCACGGCCGTGCAGGGCGGGCGGCAGCCGCTGCTCCGCCAGGACTACGCAGGCGTCCAGCGAGCCCAGCAGGTCGTACGTGCGGGCCGCGACCGCCGGCGCCATGCCCTGCGCGGGTTCGTCGACGAGCACCACGCGCGCGCGTGCCAGCAGCGCCCGGGCGAGGGCGAGCATGCGCTGCTCGCCGCCGGAGAGGGTGCCGGCGCGGCGCGGGAGGAGCGGCTGCAGTTGCGGATAGGCGGCGAGGGCGGGGTCGTGGCGCGGCGCCGCGAGTTCCAGGTTCTCCCGCACGGTGAGGGAGCCGAACACGGCCTGCCGCTCCGGTACCAGGCACAGTCCGCGCCGGGCCCGCTCGTAGGCGGGCATGCGGGTCACGTCGACGCCGTCCCACAGCACCGCGCCGCCCGACAGCGGCACGGTTCCGGCCAGCGCGCGCAGAGCGGTCGTACGGCCGGAGCCGTTGCGGCCGAGCAGGACGGTCAGGCCGGGGGAGGGGGCGGCGAGGGTGATGCCGTGCAGGGCTTCCAGGGGGCCGTAGCGCACGCGCGCGTGGCTCAGGGCGATGGTCACGGCGTGGCCTCCCGCGCGTCGAGGACGCGACCGGGCGGGCCGGACGCGATGATCCGGCCCGCTGTCATGACGTGCACGACGTCGGCGAGGTCGGCGACCAGGTCGAGGTCGTGCTCGACGACGAGCAGGGCGGTGCCGTCCGCGGCGAGCGCCTTCAGGACCCGGGCCAGTGCCGCTGCTTCGGCGGTGTCGAGGCCGGCCGCGGGCTCGTCCAGAAGCAGCGCACGCGGGGCACCCGCGAGGGCCCGGGCCAGCTCGACGCGGCGCAGTGTGCCGGTGGGCAGCCCGGCGGCGGGCAGCGCCCGTAGCGGGCCGTCCAGCCCGAACAGCCGCAGCGCCCGCTCCACGGCACCCGGATCGGCGATCCGCCCCTGCTCGGCGCCCACCCGGACGTTGTCGGCCACCGTCAACGAGGGGAATACGGCCAGCTGTTGGAAGGTCCGTGCGATGCCGAGCCGGGTGCGGGCGTGGGCGGACAGCCGGGTGATGTCCCGTCCGCCGAACAGCACCTGCCCGCGCGCGGGGCGCACGGTTCCGGCCAGGCAGTGGAACAGGGTGCTCTTTCCGGCGCCGTTGGGGCCGACGAGGGCGGTGATCTGGCCGGGCGGGATGTCGAGGTCGACGTCGTCGAGGGCGGTGAAGCGGCCGTAGCGGGCGAGGAGGTGGCGGGTGGTGAGGGTGGGGACGTGTGCGGGTGCGGGTGCGTGGGTGGGCACGCGGCCTTCGGCCGCGTCCGGGTTCCCACCCGCACCACTCGTGCGGCCATCGTTGTCGGGTGCGGGTGGCCCCTGTGGGGGCTCAGCGCCGTCGGCGGCGGGCAGGCCCGTTTCCGGTCGGCGCCTCGCCGCCGCGTACCCCGCCGCGGTCACTCCCGCCGGCGCCGGTCGGCGCGCAGCCCGCTGCTCCGCCGGTTGCAGTCGCCTCCGCGTCTGTGCCCCCATCGCTGTCAACGTCGCCCCCCGCCGCAACCGCAGCCTCCCCGCCGCCGTCCGCAGCGCCTCGTACGGCCCCCCGGGCAAGCGGCCCACCAGAACCGCCAGCAGCCCGATCAGCGCCGCCGCGACCCCGCCCCGGGCGCCCGCGTCGAGGCCGACCAGCAGTGCCGCCGCGGCCAGGGCGCCCAGTGTGCTGTCGGCGCCCAGGACGACGATCGCCGCGAACCACAGCAGGCCGCGCACGGGGTCGTAGGCGGCGGGGTCGAAGGCCCGCAGGCCCATGCCGAGCATGCCGCCGCCCAGCGCCGCCAGTGCAGCGCCGGACACGAACGCCAGCAGTTTCAGGGCAGGCACCTGGACGCCTGCCGCCGACGCCCCCGACTCGTGGTCCCGCATCGCCGCCAGCGCCCGGCCCGTACGGCCCCGGCGCAGCGCGTGCGTGGCGAGCAGCGCGCCGGCCAGGAGGGCCAGCTCCAGCAGGTAGTACGCGCGGTCCCCGGCGAAGCCCGCCGGGCGGTCGAGCGACAGCCCGGACGTGGCGTACGGCTGGGCGAAGACGAACCGGCTCACCCCGATGCCCACCGCGAACGTGGCCAGCGCGAGGGCCAGGCCCTGACGGCTGATCGCCGGCCAGCCGGTCAGCAGACCGAGCGGGGCGACCAGGAGGACGGCGACGGCGAGCGCGGCCAGCTCCGGCAGGCGGGGCAGGCCCGGGAACCGCCCGGCTGCCAGCAGGGCCGTGAACAGGGCGCCCAGACCCGCGTACGCCGCCTGCCCGAGCGAGATCTGGCCGCTGCGGCCGGTGACCACCACCAGCGACAGCAGCACCACGCCCAGCGCGGGCACCTGCACCGATGTGTGCAGGTCCCGTCCGGCGAAGCCCAGCGGCAGCAGGAACAGGACCACGGCGACGATCCAGGCGCCCGGCGGGGTCGGCACCCATGGGGGTCCTCCCGCTCGAGCAGGTTCGAGAGTGGGGGAGGTCGCCGTATGCGGCAGCGCGTCCCGCGCGCCGACGCCGGGCAGTACCAGGGCGGCGACCAGCAACGCCACCACGAACAGGTTCGCGCCGGCCGCCTGCAGCAACGGCTCGCCCCAGCCCGCCGGATGAAGCCGCGTCAACTGGCTCTGTGCGACCCCGACGCCCAGCGCCACCAGCACGGCGACCGGCAGACTGCGCATCCGCGCGGCGACCGCGACCGCCACCACCTCCATGACCAGCAGCGGCATCCCGTACGGGTCCAGACGGACGTACGGCGCCAGCAGCACGCCCGTCAGCCCCGCCGTGAACGAGCCGAACGCCCAGCCGGCCGCGGCCACCCGGTCCGCGTCGATCCCGCCGAGCACGGCCAGCTGCCGGTCGTCCACGACCGCCCGCAGCTCCCGCCCGAAACGCGTCCGTCTGATCACGGCCGCCACCGCGGCGGCCAGGACGAGCACGACGGCCAACTGCCCCCACGGCTCGTCCGACACCAGCACCGGGGCGTCGTCCCGCGCCCCCTGCCCCCACAGCAGCGCCGCCCCGCCGACCAGCAGCACGAACACCCCGATGGACGCCACCAACGTCTGCGCCGGATCACTGCCCAGCACCGACAGGGGGCGGAAGACCCACCGCTCCAGGACCACGCCGAGACCCGGCGCCAGCACCACCAGCGTCACCGCGGCGGCCGGCCACAGCGGCCAGCCCCATTCGACGACACACTGCCGCAGCGCGTACGCGCACACCATCGCGATCGCGCCGTGCGCGAAGTTCAGCACGCCCGTCGCGCGGTACGTCACGATCAGCCCGATCCCGGTGAGCGCGGCGGCGCTGCCCACCGACAGGCCGGCGAGCGTCAGGTCGTACGTGAGGGACGACATCAGCCTGTCGTCCCGGCGGGCTCGCAGATCGGGCACGGGCCCAGCTCGCCGCCTGCCACCAGCTTCCCGTCCACCGGCACGGCCTCTGCCTTCCCGGCCACCAGCGGGCAGTCCGCACGGTGGAACAGCGTGCCGCCCGGCACCATCAACAGGTCCGCGCTGACCGCGACCGGCGCGGCGGCTGCCTGGCCCGACCCGTCCCCGTCGGCGGGCTCGGCGGCCACCAGCAGGGCGTACAGCTCCTCCACGCGCGCGGCGGCGAGCGCGGTGCGGCCGTGGGTGAGCAGTACCGCCCCGGCGATGATCAGCGCGGCGCCAGGGACCGTGCAGGAGGCCAGATAGGGCAGCTGCCGCTCGGCGAACCGCTCACCGGAGACGCCGTACCAGCCCAGGACGCACAGCACCGCGCCGGCCGCGAGCGCCGCCCAGCCGGCCCACAGGACGGGGTGCACGGTCCGCAGTCGGGCTGTCCTCATGGCCGGCTCCCACACGTCGTGTGTCTGGGTGTGTCTGGCTGTATGTCCAAGTCTGCCAACGGACTTGCACTATGCCTTCCGGAAGCTGACCCTGAAAGCGGCGTGCACGGCCCGGACCGACACCCGGTGGTGAGCCAGATGCTTCTCGGGAGCGACCTCAGGCGGAGGAACCTGCGACGGCGTGCGGCACTGGCGGCCGCCCTGCTCCTCCTCGCCCCGGCCCTCGCGGCGTGCAGCGACGACGAGGGCGGCGGCAGCGACAGTCCCCCTCCGACGCCGACCGTGGAGCAGACGCAACCGACCGATCAGGCGGCGAGCGCGCCCGCCGACTCGGCCGCGGCCGAGCGGGAGATCCGGCAGAACTGGGAGAAGTTCTTCGACCCGGCCACCGCCCTGGAGGACAAGCAGAACTTCCTGGAGAACGGTGACCGGATGGCCCCGGTGCTGCAGGCCTTCAGCGGCGACGAACGCGGCTCCCAGGTGCAGGCGAAGGTCGACAAGGTCGAGTTCACCTCGGCGACCGAGGCGAACGTGACGTACACGCTGACCCTCCAGGGCGCCACCGCCCTGCCGGACGCCGCCGGTACCGCCGTGGAGCAGCAGGGCACCTGGAA
>NZ_JBQQCE010000442.1:0-8198 GCF_052245645.1 Streptomyces sp. KR55
CTATCTGCCCGGCACCCAGGGCATGGACGTGGGCGGGGACTGGTACGACGTCGTCGAGGCCGGGGACGGCATCGCCCTGGTGATCGGCGACGTCCAGGGACACGGCGTGCAGGCGGCCGCCACCATGGGCCAGCTGCGCAGCGCGGTGCGAGCGTTCGCGCTCGACGACCGGCCGCCCGACGAGGTCATGAGCAGCACCAATCACCTGCTCATCGACCTCGAGCCGAGCCAGTTCGCGACCTGCTGTTACGTCCGCCTCGACCCCGTCACCGGCCTGGCCCGGGTCGCCCGCGCCGGCCATCCGCCGCCCCTGTTGCGGCACGCGGACGGCCGCACCCACGTCCTGGACCTCCCCGGCGGGGTCGTGCTCGGGGTGGACCCGCTCGCCCAGTATCCGGTGACGGAGCTGCCGATGGATCCCGGCGCCGTGCTGGCGCTGTACACGGACGGTCTCGTCGAGCGGCCCGGCGGCGACATCGACGAGGGGATCACCGCGCTGCGGGTGGCCCTGACCAAGGCGGGCGCCACGGCCGGGCGGCCGGGCGGCCGCTCGCTGGCGGCCGTCGTGGAGCGGCTCACCGTCACGGCCCGGCATGCCGTCGACCGGCACGACGACATCGCGCTGCTGCTGGCGGCCCGCCGCACCGGGCCCTCACACTGATGTCCGGCCGACATGCGTACGCTCCGCCACAGTGCGTGACGTCTCTCGCCTCCCGGGGCTCGGCAGTGTAGACAGGGCACATGGTCCGACAATTGGGTCCATCCCGGGCTCAGTCCACCAGGCCTCTCCGAGCAGTGCGCGACCAGTGCACGCCTGCCCGGAAGCTGTTCCTGCGCGAGTGGCGGACGCGGTCGGGGCCGGACGGCTCACCGGACCGGAAGCAGCGGGGGAACGGACGGCCGGGACGGGGCCCGGCGGCGGGAGTGCGGTCGGTGCTGACCGGGCGCAGTGTCGCCGGGCAGGTCTTCGTCCTCCAGGTCGTCATCGTCCTGCTGCTGGTGGTCGTGGCGGTGGTGGCGCTGGTGCTGCAGGGCCGCCACGACAGCACCCAGGAGGCCCGCAACCGGTCGCTCGCCGTCGCCGAGACGTTCGCCAACGCCCCGGGGACTTTGGAGGCGCTGAGGAGCCCGGACCCGACAGCCGTCCTGCAGCCGCGGGCGGAGGCGGCCCGCGAGGCGACGCACGTCGACTTCATCGTCGTCATGAACACCGACGGGATCCGCTACACCCATCCGCTGCCGGACCGCATCGGCAAGCGCTTCGTCGGGAACATCGCACCGGCGCTGGCCGGGCACAATCTGACCGAGGAGATCGACGGCACCATCGGCCGACTGGTGCAGGCCGTGGTGCCCGTCAAGGACGGCGACGGGAGGGTGGTGGGCCTGGTGTCGTCCGGCATCACCACCGAGCACGTGGGAGGTGCGGCCAACCGGCAGCTGCCGATGGTGCTGTTCTCGGCGGCCGGGGCGCTGGTCGTCGCCACCGCGGGCACGGCACTGGTGAGCCGACGGCTGCTGCGGCAGACCCGCGGGCTGGGACCGCGCGAGATGACCCGCATGTACGAGCACCACGACGCGGTGCTGCACGCGGTGCGGGAGGGTGTGCTCATCGTCGGCGGCGACGGCGGCCTGCTGCTCGCCAACGACGAGGCGCGCCGACTGCTCGGCCTGCCCGACGACGCCGAGGGCCGCCATGTCCGCGACCTCGGCCTGGAACCGGGGACCGCCGAACTGCTGGCGTCGGGACGGGTCGCCACGGACGAGGTCCACCTGGTCAAGGACCGACTGCTGGCGGTCAACCAGCGGCCCACCGATCTGCGGGGCGGCCCGCCCGGCAGCGTCGCGACCCTGCGTGACTCGACGGAGCTGCGGGCCCTGTCCGGCCGGGCCGAGGTGGCGCGGGAACGCCTCGACATGCTGTACGCCGCCGGTGCGGGCATCGGGACGAGCCTGGATGTCACCCGTACCACCGAGGAACTGGCGGAGCTGGCGGTGCCCCGGTTCGCGGACTTCGCCACCGTCGACCTGTTCGACGCCGTGCTGAGCGGTGAGCAGCCCGAGCCCGGGACGGAGCTGCGCCGCACCGCCTTCGCCGGCATACGGACGGACCCGCCGCTGTATCCGGTGGGCCGGCGGATCCGGTTCGTCCCGTCCTCGCCGCAGGCCCGCAGTGTGCTCGCCGGCCGGGCGATCATCGAGCCACGGCTGCGGGAGGCACAGGGCTGGCAGGCGCAGGACCTCGAGCGCACCGCGCAGACCCTTCAGTACGGCATCCACTCGCTGATCACGGCACCGCTGCGGGCGGGCTCCCTGATCCTGGGCGTGGTCACGTTCTGGCGCATGGAGAATCCGGAGCCGTTCGACGCGGAGGACCGGGCCCTCGCGGAGGAACTCGTCGCCCGCGCCGCGGTCTCCATCGACAATGCCCGCCGCTACACGCGCGAGCACAGCATGGCGGTGACACTGCAGCGCAGCCTGCTGCCGCGCAGCCTGCCCGAGCAGAGCGCCCTGGACATCGCCTACCGGTATCGGCCCGCGCAGTCGGGCGTCGGCGGCGACTGGTTCGACGTACTGCCCCTGTCCGGCGCCCGGGTCGCCCTCGTCGTGGGCGACGTGGTGGGCCACGGGCTGCACGCCGCCGCCACCATGGGGCGCCTGCGCACGGCGGTGCACAACTTCTCCGCCCTCGACCTCGCGCCCGACGAACTGCTCGGCCTGCTCGACGAACTGGTCGCCCGAATCGACCTGGACGAGGTCGACGAGAGCGATGCGGCAGACGGCGGCAGCGCCCCGGTCACGGGCGCCACCTGTCTGTACGCGATCTACGACCCGGTCGTGCAGCGCTGTTCGATCGCCCGCGCCGGTCATCCGCCGCCGGCGCTGGTCCGGCCGGACGGCAGTGTGGAGTTCCTCGACGTGCCCGCCGGTCCCCCGCTCGGGCTCGGCGGCCTGCCGTTCGAACCGATCGACGTGGAGGTGGCCGAGGACAGCCGGCTGGTCCTCTACACCGACGGACTGGTCGAGGACCGGGAGCGGGACATCGACACCGGCCTGGATCTGCTGCGCACCGCCCTGGAGCAGGCGGGCACGTCGCCCGAGGACACCTGCCGGGCCGTGCTGGACTCCCGGCTGCCGGCCCGGCCGAGCGACGACGTCGCCCTGATCGTCGCGCGCACGCGGGCGCTCGGGCCCGACCGGGTCGCCGCCTGGGACGTGCCGTCCGATCCGGCGGCTGTCGCGGAGGTGCGCGCCTCCGTCATCCGGCGGCTGACGGAGTGGGGGCTCGAGGACCTGACGTTCACCACGGAGCTGATCCTGAGCGAGCTGGTCACCAACGCGATCCGGTACGGCGGTGCACCCATCCGCGTACGGGTGCTGCGCGACCGGAGCCTGATCTGCGAGGTGTTCGACAGCAGCAGCACCGCGCCCCATCTGCGGTACGCGGCGATGACCGACGAGGGCGGGCGGGGTCTGTTCCTCGTCGCGCAGCTCGCCGAGCGCTGGGGCACGCGCTACCTGCCCGGCGGCAAGGTCATCTGGGCCGAACAGCCGCTGCCGTGAGGTGACCGGCTGACGGCCGTACGGCGGCACCGGGCCCGGCCACCGGCGTCGGCCTGCCGGTGTCCGGGCCCCAGTCTTGCGGCGGACCGGTGTCAGCCGCCGTCGAGCCTGCTGCGCAGGAGTGTCTTGCCCAGTTCGGCGCCCTTGCGGCTGTCCGCCTGGGCCTTGCGGAACAGGTCCACGACCTCGGTGTCCTTGTCGCGCTCGGCGTCCTGGATGTAGGTCTCCAGGCGCAGCGCGTTGCTCAGGCATGCCTCCACGTACCAGATCAGGTTGTAGTCCTTGTCCGGCGTGCCGGTCACGCCGCCGGTCTCCGTGCCGCTGGTCATGCGGGCCTCCTCCTTCGCTCTGCGAGGCGAGTACGTCAGCGCGCCACGGGTACCCCGCTGTCCGCCGTACACACGGCCGGAGCGGATCGGCCCGGGGCGTGTCGAGCGCACGCCCGACCGTCGAACGGAACCGCCCCAAACGCCAGCCGCGCCACCCCTTCCGCCGGATAGAAATATCTACGAGCATGCATATGCCTGGTCGGCATGCAGCCGACGGAGATCCTCCGGAGCGGAACATGAGCGATCTGATCTGGACGCGCGGAGTGGAGTGGCTCGCCGCCGCCGCGCCGGACCCCAAGGAGTGCAAGCGGGAGTGGGACCGCGGCGACGGTGTCGCCCTCCTGGCGGCCGGGCGTTTCTGGGACGTACTGACCGTCCCCGATCAGCTGGGCCTGTTCACCCTCGATCTGCTGTGGCGGCCCTCGCTGCCGATTCCGGGTCCGACACTGGTGGACACCGCCGCACACCGGGTGGGGTTCTTCCTCCCGCCGGACCCGGACAGCCGGTGGATCGGCGCCGGTCTGCGGCACGCGGGCAAGGGCTCCTGGGTGGCGGTTCCTCCGCCGTACCGGTCGGCCCGGTTCCTGGAGTGGCTGATCCCGCCCGACGGGACCGGGGCACTGCACGCGCCCGCCACCCTGGAGCTCGCCCTGCGTCAGGCGAACGGCACACTCTCCGTGCTGGAGCCCCTGTGCGGCCAGTAGCCCGTCAGGAGCGCCGCTCCGCCCTGCAGGTCCTCGCCGGCAGGGCGGCGAAGGAGACCCACTGGACTTCCGGATGGGTGGGCACGCACCGCCCCTCGGCCCACCACTCCGCGACGAGTTGGGTGTAGATCAGCGGGCGGCACCAGCCCCCGCCGGTCAGTTGGGCATAGGGGCCGGGTACGGGATCGCTTGCCGGCCGGCGCCGCGGCGCCCGGGAAGGTCGGTCCATGCCGAGGGCAACGCCCGAGGCCGCACCGGTGGTACGCGAACACGCCGGCACTCACCGGACCGGGTGAGCGCACCCCCCGTTCGGAGTAACCCCGGTCGCCCGGCACCCGGACGGCCAGGCTCGGCGGCCTCAACTCTCCTGCCACGTATGGCAATTCCGACAGTTGCCACAGAAGTGGTCGGAGAGCGGGCAGTTTTGACCCCAGGTCTGATCGCATCGTGCAAGAACGGTCGCTGCCGGTTGTAGTGTGCTGCGCGTGCCCTCATGACAGGGGCTTCCGATCCTGTCCTGCCCGACTTCTCCTGGAACCCATTCGATGATCGAATTACCGGACCTGGTCGTCGGCGGTCTGGCCGCCGGCACACTGTCCGCGCTGGCCCTCGGCGGCGGGCTGCTCCGGTCCCGTCGGCAACAGGCCCTGCAGCAGGCCGAGATCGCCGCGCTGCGCCGCCAACTCGACGGCACCCTCCAGGCGTTCATCGCGGAGGTCGGGTATCTCGCGGCGCAGCGCGTTCCTGCGGCCGCGCGGCAGCTGGCCCATCCGCATGTCGCGGTGCCGGGCCCGCGGCATCCGCACTTCGCCGACACACCACTCGGCGGCGCCCTGGACGACGTGCTCACCGCTCTGCGCCTCGAGTTGACCGGCCAGCGCACCCGGATCGACGCGGCGGCCCAGGCCGGGATGCGCGGCGCGACCCGGGAGATCCAGGCGGCCCTGTACCGGCTGCAGGACGCCCTGCGGGGGCTGCAACAGCAGTACGACGACCCTGAGTTGGCCCAGACCCTGTTCGAACTGGACCACGAGAACGAACAGTCGCTGCGCCGGGCGCAGATCGCCGCGGTGGTGTGCGGGGCCTGGGTGGGGCTCGCCCGTGAGGAGTCCCACCTGGTCGACGCGGTGACCGGCGGTCAGGCCCGGCTCGCGGGCTATCACCGGGTGCGGATGCACAACCATCTCGCGGCGGGCACGGCCCTGGTGTCGCACGCCGTCGAGCCGGTCGCGATCATCGTCGCGGAGCTCCTCGACAACGCGCTGCGGCACTCCGCGCCGGACACCGACGTGACGGTCAACCTGGAGCACGTCCACCATGGCATCTGCGTCACGATCGACGACGCCGGCCTCGGCATGACCCAGGACGAACGGGCCCGCGCCCAGCGGCTGGTGGCCGGTTCCGAGCCGATCCTGCTGACCGACCTCGGTGATCCGCCCCGGATGGGTCTGGCCGCGATCGGCCAGCTCACCCGGCAGTTCGACCTGAGCGTGGACCTCTCCTCGCCCTCCCCGTACGGGGGCGTGCGCGCGGTGCTGCTGGTCGACAGCCATCTGCTCAGCCGTATCGACCCCGAGGAACGTCCGCCGGCGGCCAGCGCCCCGCGGTCGACCCGCCGGGAGCCGGATGGCGGGACCGACGAGGCCGTCACGTCCGTCCCGGCCCACGCGTACGGCATCGAGCAGGACGACGACGCCGACGGTGTCGTGTCCGAGCACGACGGTCCACGGGACGCAGGAGGGCTCCCGCAGCGGCGTCGCCGTAGCCGTGCCACTGCCCCCGACACGCCGGCGCCCCGGAGACCGGCGCGCCGGCCCGAGGAGGCCGCGGCCGCCCTCGGCGCCCTGCAGTCCGGTACCGCGGCGGCCCGCTCCGGGACCGGGACCACCGGTGGGGAGGCCCGGCCACGGGGGTGGGCCGAGGCAGCCGCCGACGACACAGAAACGACCGACACATGACCGACTACGAAGGGGGAGCGGCTCGATGACCAGCCGCGATGCGGGCGACACGGCATGGGTGCTCGAACCGATCCTGCAGGTACCGCATGTCGTGGCCGCCGTTCTGCTCACCCGGGACGGGCTCGTCACCGGGTACACCGACGCGCTGACCCGGCCGTCGGCCGAGCGGGTGGCGGCCATCACCAGCACCGTGCAGGGCGCCTGCCGGACGGCCGCGGCGGCGTTCGCCGACCGGGAGCGGGCCGAGGTGCGCCAGGTGGTCATCGAGTCCGACCACGGCTATGTGCTGATCGTGCCGACGGACCACGGCACGGTCGTCGCCGCGTACGGGGACGCCGAGGTGCGTCTGGACCTGCTGGCGCACCGGGTGCACTCGCAGGTGGCGCGGCTCGGCGAGAAGGCGATGGCCGCCGCGCCCCGGGGAGCCGACGGCGGCGCGTCGGCATGACCGGCCGCCCCGGCGGCCGCCCCCTGGTTCCCGCGTATCTGTCGACCGGCGGCGTGGCGCGGCCGAGCCGTCCGCAGCTGGAGCGGCTGTCGGTGCTCACCGGCACCGGCGAGCCGGCGCCCGGCGATCTGCCGGCCGCCCAACTGGCCCTGCTGGAGGAGCTGGACGACGGATCGCTGACCGTGGTGGAGGCCGCGGCGCTGCTCCGGCTGCCGGTCTCCGCGGTGCGGGTGCTGGCCGGCGGCCTCGTCGACCGGAACCTGGTGCTCGCCCGCGCGCCGATCCCGCCCGCCGAACGGTTCGACCCCGACCTGCTGAAGAGAGTGGCCGATGGCCTCCGCGCCCTCAAGCACCACTAGCCGCATCCACCTGCCCGACAGCGCCCGTGACCTGGTGAAGATCCTGGTCGCGGGACCGTTCGGGGTGGGCAAGACGACCCTCATCGACTCCGTCTCCGAGATCCGCCCGCTGCACACCGAGGAGCAGCTCACCGAGGCGTCCGCGCAGGTGGACGATCTCGCCGGGGTGCGGGAGAAGTCGACGACCACGGTCGCCATCGACTTCGGCCGGATCAGCCTGCCCGGCGGGATCGTGCTGTATCTGTTCGGCACGCCCGGGCAGGAGCGGTTCCGGTCGCTGTGGGACGACATCGCCCACGGAGCGCTCGGCGCGCTCGTCCTGGTGGACAGCCGCCGTGTCGACGCCTCGTTCGACGTGCTCGGTCTGGTGGAGGAGAGCGGCCTGCCGTACGCGGTCGCCTTCAACGCCTTCCCCGACGCGCCCCGCCACCACACCGAGGAACAGCTGCGCGCCGCCCTGGACCTGGAGGCGGACACGCCGATGGTGACGTGCGACGCCCGGGAGAAGGACTCCTCCGTCGACGCGCTGCTCGCCCTGGTCCAGCATCTGATCGACCGCCACCCTCCGGAGCGCCGGTGACCACCCATCCCCCTGCCCAGCAGACCTTCTCCCGTTCGGTGCCCGTGCGGCTGTGGGAGGACGGCTTCGCACTGGATCCGTACCGCTACTACGCCGACCTGCGCGCCCAGGGCCCGATCGGCTGGGCGGAACTCGCGCCGGGTGTGCCGGCGTACGTCGTCACGGACCGGCGGGCCGCGCTGGAGCTGCTGCACGACACCGAGACGTTCTCGCACGACCCCCGGCCGTGGGAGGCCACCGTCGCCGACGACTCGCCGGT
>NZ_JBQQCE010000443.1:0-8178 GCF_052245645.1 Streptomyces sp. KR55
GCGCCGCACTCCGTCGCGGGGGGTGCCGTTGACTCCGTCGTTCATGCCGTGTCCCTTCGGCCGGTCGGAGTTGTATCGATTCAGTCGATCGGCGGTTGAAAGTAGTGGCGACTGAGACCTCTGTCTATGCCCCCAGCAGCGGGAGTTGCCACCAGAATCCAACAGAACGCCTCAACGCCCCGCCCTGGCCAGGAGTGGATTGAAACAGTTCAAAAACGGAATGGGTCGTTCACCAGCCAGTGGGACGCCGTCGGTGAGCGGGTGCCGGGCAGCGCCGTTAGCGTGAGGTCATGATCCGGTTCGAGCAGGTCACCAAGCGGTATCCGGACGGGACGACGGCCGTGGACGGATTGTCCTTCGAAGTGTCCGAGGGCGAGCTCGTCACGCTCGTGGGCCCGTCCGGGTGCGGCAAGACGACGACCATGCTGATGGTCAACCGGCTCATCGAACCGACCTCGGGCCGGATCCTCGTCGGTGGCGAGGACATCGCCACCGTCGACCCGGTACTGCTGCGGCGGCGGATCGGCTACGTCATCCAGCAGGTGGGCCTGTTCCCGCACCGCACGATCCTCGACAACACGGCGACCGTGCCCTTGCTGCTCGGCTGGAAGCGGGCCAAGGCGCGGGCCCGCGCTGCCGAGCTCCTCGATCTGGTGGGGCTGGATCCCCACACATACGGCTCGCGCTATCCGCAGCAGTTGTCGGGCGGTCAGCGCCAACGGGTCGGCGTTGCAAGGGCGTTGGCCGCCGATCCGCCGGTGCTGCTGATGGACGAGCCGTTCGGCGCGGTCGACCCGGTCGTGCGGGAGCAGTTGCAGGACGAGTTTCTGCGGATGCAGGCGGCGGTGCGCAAGACGGTGCTGCTGGTCACGCACGACATCGAGGAGGCGGTGCGGCTCGGCGACCGGATCGCCGTGTACGGGCAGGGGCGCATCGAGCAGTTCGACACGCCCGGAGCGGTGCTGGGCACGCCGGCGTCGCCGTACGTCGCGGAGTTCGTCGGCGCCGACCGGGGGCTGAAGCGGCTGTCGGTGACCGCGATCGAGCCCGGCGACCTGGAACAGCCGCCGATCGCCCGGCTGTACGAGCCGACCGGGCAGGCCGCCGACCGGCTGCGATCGGAGGGCGCGCGCTGGGCGGTGGTCCTGGACGCGCACGGCGACCTGCACGGCTGGGCCGGGATCGACGAGCTCGGGGCGGGCGGTGCGGTCGGCGACCTCGCGCACCGGATGAACGCCTGGGTTCCCGTGGGCGCACCGCTCAAGCAGGCCTTCGGCGTGATGCTCCAGCACGACGCCGGCTGGGTCGCGGTATTGGACGGCGCCCGCTTCCTCGGCGTGCTGACCCCGGCCAAGCTGCACGAGGCACTGCGACGCTCGGTGGACGCGGACGCGTTGGGCGTGTCGCGAGGTCAGGTGACGTTCGACTCGGTGGCCGACGCCTGACCGACCGGCGCTGCCAGGGGCTGCCCGCTACTTGAGCAGCCTCTTGTCCTCCAGATACGTCCGGGCCACGTCCGTCGCCAGCCGGCGCCAGCTGTCGACCTGTTGGTTCATGGACGCCAGATCGGCGGTGGTGAGGACGTCGTTGAGCCTGTCGAGGGCCTTGGTGGGGCCGGGGCCGCCCGCGTGGGCGCGGTTGACGACGGGGACGACGTAGTCGGCGTTCTGGAGGTGCTTGTCGTCGGTGAGGAGGACCAGGCCGAACTCGTCGAGGGTGGCGTCGGTCGTGGTGGTCAGCACCATCTGGTCCTGGCCGCTCTGCACCGCCCGTTTGGCCTGGGTGGTGCCGACGCCCTTGGGGTCGACGGCGATGATGTCGATGCCGTAGGTCTTCTTCAACCCTGGTGCGCAGTAAGGGCGTTGGATGCACTCGTCACCGGCGGCGAGCCGCACCCGGAGGCCGGAGGCGCCGAGGTCGCTGAGCGTCCTGAGGTCGTGCCGTCGAGCGTAGGAGGCGCTCACCGCGAAGGCGTTCTGGTCGACGGCCCGGCCGGGGGCGAGGACGGTCAGGCCGCGGGGCGTGGCGAGGCGGCGCAGCGCTGTCATGGTGGCGTCGAGGCCGGGTGAGCCGACCGGCGGCGCGTCGGCCCCGTTGGCCTTGGCGTTGAGCCAGTCGGCGAAGGTGGCCGCGTACTCCGGGACCACGTCGATCTGGCCGGATTCCAGGGCCGGTTCGTACAGTTCGCGGTTGGCGACGGTGATGAGCGAGGTCTGGTAGCCGGCCTGGTTCAGCAGCAGGGCGTACATCTGGGCGAGCAGGTCGCTCTCGGTGAATCCGGCGGAGCCGACGGTCAGATGCCGGCTGTCGCCGGGCGGTGCGGTCACCTCGCCCTGGTTCTCCAGGGAGGGGCCGGTGGCGCAGGCGGTCGAGAGCAGAAGCAGAGCGGCGATCAGGGTGGTACGGCCTCTCATCCCGAACCCCTCGCCCACGCCGGTGCCAGCCGCTCGGCGATCTCGAAGACGCCCTCGACGATCAGCGCGAACACGGCGACGAGCACGGCACCGGCCACCACCTGCGGCGTACTGGCCAGGTTGAATCCGGCGGTGATGATCCGGCCCAGCCCTCCCCCGCCGGCCAGCGCGGCGATCGTGGCCGTGGCGACGAGCTGGACGGCGGCAATCCGCACACCGTTCAGGATCATCGGGAGCGAAAGGGGCAGTTCCACGTGAAACATCACCTGGCGGCCCGTCATCCCCATGCCCCGCGCCGCCTGCACGGTGCTGCGGTCGACCTCCCGCATCCCGACGTATGCGTTGGTGAGCAGCGGCGGTACGGCGAACAGCACCAGGGCGACCACTGTGGGCCCCTCGCCCCATGTGCCGATGGGGGTCAGCAGCAGAAGCACCAGGACCGCGAAGGTGGGGACCGCGCGGCCGACGTTGGAGATGTTGACGGCGAGCGCGCCGCCCTTGCCGAGGTGGCCGAGGACGAGGGCGACGGGCAGGGCGATCAGACAGCTGACGACCAGGCAGACGACGGTGAGGACGAGGTGTTGCAGCAGCCGGTGCCAGACACCCTCGGCGCCCGACCAGTGCGCGGGATCGGTGAGCCAGGCCCAGGTGTCGGCGAGCGTACTCATGGACGGGCCCTCGTCCATGGCGTGATCAGTCGCTGGATGCCCAGCAGGAGCAGGTCCGCGACGACGGCGATCACCACGCACAGCACCGACGCCGTCAGCACCTGCGCCTTGAAGTACGTGTTCATTCCGGAGTAGATCAGATTCCCGAGTCCGCCGAAGCCCACGATCGCACCTACCGTCACGAGCGAGACCGCGGAGACGGTGGCGATGCGCAGTCCGGCCATCGCGGCGGGCAGGGCGAGCGGCAGTTCGACGGTGAGCAGCTGCCGGATGGGGCCGTAGCCCATCCCGCGGGCCGCCTGCCGGGTGTCCTCGGGGACCGCCCGCAGACCGGCGAGGATGTTGCGCACGAGCAGGGTCAGCGAGTACAGCACCAGCCCGGCCACCACGAGCGTCGAGGACAGCCCGTACAGCGGCAGCAGCAGCGAGAACATGGCCAGGGACGGGATCGTGTACAGGATCGTGGTGACGGCGAGGACGGGCCCGGCCGCCCAGCCCCACCGTCGCCCCAGCACCGCCAGCGGCAGGGCGATGGCCAGGCCGATGAGGACCGAGACCGACGTCAGCTGCACATGCTGGATCACTGCGTCGAGGAGGATCTCGCGGCGGCTGCTCAGATAGTCGCCACAGATCCACTCGTTGCGCGCGAGACAGTCGTCCGGGGTCGCGGTCACCCGTCCATTGCATCGGGCGGGCCGTCGGGTCGCCTCGTTGTGGTGACCCGTACGGGGTGTCGCCGCGTACACCCCGCGACGCGCGGTACCGGCGGTCGGGGCGGTGGCGGTGGCCGCGTGAGCCGGGGGCGGACCACGGGGGGCGCTGCGGCGGCCGGTCCCTTTCTACCTTTGTTCTTGCGTAGTGCTCCGCCCTTCAGGGGCGGCGGTGAAGCGCATCCATCCTTGGCGGCCCGGCGCGGAGCGCCGGGGTATCGCTGCGAAGCAAGGCTCACACGGGGCGCTGCTGGCTCTCGATGTACTGGCGTACGACGGTCAGCGGCGCCCCGCCGCAGCTTCCGGCGAAGTAGGAGCCGGACCAGAAGTGCCCGCCCCAGAGGTACCGGCGCACGTGCGTGCTGTACTCCTTCGCAGCAGCCGGGCGGAGACTCCCTTGAGGGAGTTGACCAGCTTGGAGAGCTGGACAAAGGCCGTGGGTTCGAGTTTTCCGAAGGAGGCTCGGCGGCGAACCGACGGGGGTGCAGCCGTAACCGTACCCGGGTGCACCGAACTTGAGGGGTCAGAAGCGAGGAGGGGCCTCTCGCTGCCTTGGGACTACTGGTGAGCTCGCGTATTCAACTGTCACCGATTCTCCAGTCCTCGGATGGTAGTCCTTGACGGACAGTGACCGGGGAGCTCGAAAAGGGGTTATCCCGCATCGGGGCGGGGCTGGTGGGAAGTGAAGATGATCGGCGATTGACCCTATGGACCGCTTGCTCGCGGAGCGAGCCTGCGAACAACCGATCATCGACTTCGTTCGCCATCTCGATCTTGGAGCCCCCTGGATCGGTAGCCGATCTGTTCACGGCCGGCGGCGTCTGGGAGCGGCCCCACTGGAGCCGTCGTATCGAGGGCCGGGAAGCGAGGGTGGGGCGGTGGTGGGGCGGGTCGGCTGCGGTCCGCCCCACCGGGGGCTCGGATCAGAAGGGCTTGGTCGGCAGGTATTTGCCGTCCAGAGTGATGACGGCGCGCTCGCCGCCCTCGGGGTCGGCGACCTTCTTGACGTCGAGCTTGAAGTTGATCGCGGAGATGATCCCGTCGCCGAACTGCTCGTGGATCAGGGCCTTGAGGGTGGTGCCGTAGACCTGGAGCATCTCGTAGAAGCGGTAGATGGTCGGGTCGGTGGGGATGCCGCCGGGGATCGAGCCGCGGGTGGGGATGGTCTGCAGCAGCAGCGCCGCATCGTCGCCCAGGCCCAGCAGCTCGGCGACCGCCTTCGCGGAGTTCTCCGGCAGGGGATGCTGGCCGAGGACGGCGGCGGTGGTGAAGGCGACCGACAGACCGGCGGCGTCGGCGATCTGCTGCCAGGAGAGGTCCTTGCGGGTCTTGGCCGCCACGGCCTGAGCGGCCAGGGCCTGGCGGGCGGCGGGGTCGAACTGAGCGTGCACCATGGGTGGATTCCTTTTCGGTGAGTGCCGCTTCGCGCATCGTTCGCAAAGCGCGCGGGTTCAGGGGGTGGTCCCGGATGGCGCTGACAGGGCCGGTCCGGGAAGCTGGTTTCAGGCCGCGAGTGGGGCGGTGGAGCCGGTGGCGTTGAGTTCCTCGACGTGGCCGGTGGCGATGTCGAAGACCCAGCCGCCCAGCGTGATCTTCTGCTCGGCCAGGGCGCGGGCGACCGAAGGGTGGGTGGCCAGGTTCGCCAGCTGGGCCAGCACGTTCTGCCGCACCAGGGCTGGCACGTCCCCCGCGGTGGCAGTACGGGCCACCGAGGCGTCGGCGAGCCGCAGCCAGTCGGCGACCGCCGGGGCGTTGCTCAGGTCGTGGCCGTGGGCGAGGGCGGTCATCGCGCCGCACGCGGAGTGCCCGCAGACGACGATGTCCGTCACCCCGAGCTGGGCGACGGCGTACTCGATGCTCGCCGCGACCCCGTCGGCACCGGGGGTGTAGGCGGGGACGAGGTTGCCGGCGGTGCGGATGACGAACAACTCGCCGGGCTCGCACCCGGTGATCAGCTCGGGGACGACGCGGGCGTCGGAGCAGCCGATGAACAGTGTGTGCGGGGTGTGGTGGGCGGCCAGGCGGGCGAAGAGCTCCTTCTTGGCCGGGAAGACATCCTGCTGGAAACGCGCGATGCCCTTGGCGAGGTCATGCATGGGTCACTCCCTTTCGTGGTGGCCCGGGCCCGTGGGCCTGGCGAGATCCACTGTGCATGACCTCGATCTATAGTGTCCAAGAGCCGCTAGCCATTGGGGCTATTGGTGGCATCTATAGTTGTGGGTATGGCCCTGGAACTGCGTCATCTGCGCTATCTGCTCGCTGTGGCCGATCACGGCAGCTTCACCCGTGCCGCCGAGGAGCTGCACATCTCCCAGCCCACGCTGTCTCAGCAGATCAAGCAGCTTGAACGGGCCCTGGGCACGCAGTTGCTGGACCGTACCGGCCGCACCGTACGCCTCACCGACGCCGGCGAGGCGTACACCCACCACGCCCGCAGCGCGCTGCGAGACCTGGCCGCCGCCGAGCGTGCCGTCCACGACGTGCAGAACCTTTCCCGCGGACATCTACGGCTGGCGGTCACCCCCACGTTCACGGCCTACCTGGTCGGCCCGCTCACCGCCGAACTCCACACCCGCCACCCCGGCATCACCCTGATCGTGCGGGAGACGAGCCAGGATCGCATCGAAGCCGGCCTACTGGCCGACGAGTTCGACCTCGGCATCGCCTTCCACGGCCCCCACCTGCCCGGCATAACCGCCACCGCCCTGTTCACCGAGACGCTCACCCTGGTCACCGGCACCCACCACCCCACCGCCGACCGGCCCGGCCCGCTACCGGCACCAGAGCTCGCCGATCGACAACTAGCCCTGCTCAGCGGCGACTTCGCCACTCGCAGCCACATCGA
Organism: Streptomyces sp. KR55; assembly: GCF_052245645.1. Lineage (NCBI taxonomy): Bacteria > Bacillati > Actinomycetota > Actinomycetes > Kitasatosporales > Streptomycetaceae > Streptomyces > Streptomyces sp. KR55. Next base: position 6,638 of record NZ_JBQQCE010000443.1, read on the forward strand.
CGCCTATCTCCGACACCACCGCGTCAGCCCGCGCATCACCGTCGAGGCCAACTCCATCCAGGCCCTCACCGAAGTCGTCCAACGCACCCCACTGGCGACCGTCCTCCCCGACGCCATCACCCACGACCACCCCCGCCTCACCCCCATCCCGCTCGATCCCGCCTTCCCCACCCGCACCGTCACCCTCCTGCACCGCACTGACGCCTACCAAAGCGCCGCCGCCCGCGCCTTCACCCACCTCACCCACGACCTCGTCCGCACACGCGGATACACACCGGCCTCCTGAACACACCATCGACCACGACGCCGAGCCGGAAGGCGCCGCCCGTGAACCGGCGCGGGCGGGGGCACGGGTGCACCTCTTCACAGTGGCCGGCGTCGGGTTCGGCGCGCTGGGCGATGAGGCGCTCGCGCCGTTCGATCGCCGGGGCAGTCGTCGGCCGGGGCGTCGGGCACGGGTCTGCTCGGCTTCGGCGAGCGCCGCGCGATGTTCGGCGTGCTCTTGGTCCGCGTCGGACTCGGGCGCGGGCTGATCGTGGCCGACACCAACGACGGTCTGGCCGCCGCCGGCGCCCGCGGCCGGGTCAGCGGGCGCCGGCCCAAGTTCTCCCCGGCCCAGGCCGCGCTGGCCCAACGCCTCTACGACGAGCGGGAGAAGGCGGTTCAGCAGCTCGTCGACATGTTCGGCGTGCCTCGCTCGACGGGGTACGGGAACGTCGATCGCGAGAAGACCGTGCCCCGGCAGCCGATGAGCCTTCCTCGGCTACGGCGTGACCGGCGGGCTCGGTCTACCACCAAAGTCAGCTCCGATGCCAGATGCCTACTGCGGGGCGATGCGGCTCAGTAGCGAACGCAGGATGGGGTCCGTGTGTGACCACAACAGTGCGCTGCCTGCGTTCGGTACGAGGAAGCGGCGTGCTGTGGGCATGCGCCGGGCGAGGAACTTTCCGAGGTCCGGCGAATGCAGGGGGTTGGTGTCCTGGTCTCCGTACCACAGGTCGACCGGGACCGGGATCGATGAGGGGTCGAACGGCCAGCGGCTCAGGGCGAGTACCGTCTCGCGCGCATACCCGGCGCCGCCCGCGTCTGGGCGAACTCCCCAATGTCGAGCGCCCAGTCGTTAAGGGTCCGCCCGTCGGCCGCGCTGGACGCACCCAGCCCGGGACGGTCGACGGTGATCAGGCGGACGCCGAGCCTTGTGATCACGTCGACGGGAAGCCCGAGCCATCGGCTCGTCGCCGATCCGGAGCACAGCAGGACAGGCGTGCCCGAGGGCGGCCCCCACTCCGCCCAGCTGAGCCGGCGGCCGTCCGCAAGGCACGTCTGTCCCAGCCGCTCGGGCGGAGTCACGTTGGTGGCCATGGGGGGATCTGCCCTTCCTGCCCGGTCATGGCGTTGTGCGGGTGGCCCGTCGGGGGTGGTGAACTGCTCTCGAATGAGTGTGCATAAGCGTGCATGAGATTACTCTAGTGGTGCTATGATCTTCGCGTGAATCTGACTGAGTGGGCGCGGGCGCAGGGGATCAGTCCCCACACGGCGTA
>NZ_JBQQCE010000444.1:0-8116 GCF_052245645.1 Streptomyces sp. KR55
GAATGATGCCGACCTGCGCTGAAAACTGGAGCCGTAGTCATGCACCTCGACCACACCCACCACGACACCCCCGCCATCAGCGCCGACGCCCACCGCCCCGACGGCAGTCGTCGTGCCCTGCGGATCGGGCTCGGGGGACCCGTCGGGTCCGGCAAGACCGCCACTGTCGCGGCGCTCTGCCGTGCCCTGCGGGACGAGTTGTCGCTTGCCGTCGTCACCAATGACATCTACACGCGCGAGGACGCCGAGTTCCTGCTGCGCGAAGCCGTGTTGCCGCCCGAGCGGATCACCGCCGTGGAGACCGGCGCCTGCCCGCACACCGCGATCCGGGACGACATCTCCGCCAACCTCGAAGCGGTCGAGGACCTGGAGGACGAGGTCGGGCCGCTGGATCTGATCCTTGTCGAGTCCGGTGGGGACAATCTCACCGCCACCTTCTCCAAAGGGCTCGTCGACGCGCAGATCTTCGTGATCGACGTGGCCGGCGGTGACGACATCCCGCGCAAGGGCGGACCCGGGGTGACCACGGCCGACCTGCTCGTCGTCAACAAGACCGACCTCGCACCGTACGTCGGCTCCGACCTCGGGCGGATGGCGGCGGACGCCAAGGCGCAGCGGGCCGAACTGCCGGTCGTCTTCCAGTCGCTGAGGACCGAGGCCGGGGTGGGGGACGTCGCCGACTGGGTGCGAGCGCAGCTCGCCTCATGGAAGGCGTGACCGTGACCGGTGTGCGGGCCACCGCGAGGATCAGCGCCCGCGAGGACGGCCGCGGCGGTACGGCCCTGCCCGTGCTGGCCGGCGAGGGGCCACTGGCGCTGCGGCGTACGCGGGGGAGTGGCCCGGAGGCGTACGTCATGCTCGTCGGCGCGATGAGCGGGCCGCTCGGCGGTGACCACTTCACCGTGGAGGCCGACGTCGCGGACGGAGCCCGGCTGCGGGTCGGGTCGGCCGCCGCCACCATCGCGCTCCCCGGACAGGCCAAGGGCGAGGCCCGGTACGACGTGCGGCTCGGCGTGGCGGACGGGGGCGAACTGCACTGGCTGCCCGAGCAGTTGATCTCTGCGCGGGGCAGCGACCTGTACGTGCGCACCCGCGTCGAACTCGGGTCGGCCGCTTCGCTGGTCCTGCGTGAGGAACAAGTGCTCGGGCGGGCGGGTGAGGAACCCGGGCGGCTCACCAGCCGTCTCTCCCTGCGGATCGCCGGGCGGATCGTCCTTGACCAGGAGCTGGCCTGCGGGCCGGGCGCGCCGGGCGGCTGGGACGGTCCCGCCGGACTCGGGGGCCACCGCGCCGTCGGGCAACTTGTCGTCGCACGGCCGGAGTTCGAGCAGCAGCCGGTGCCGGCGCGGGTGCTGGGGGACGGAGCAGCGGTCGTACCCCTGGCCGGGCCGGCCGCACTGGTGACCGCCGTCGCGCCGGACGCGCTGCGGCTGCGTCGGCTGCTGGACGAGGCGTTGGCCTCCCTGGAGTAGCTCTCCGTTCAGCGGGATGCCGTTCTCCGGTTATCGGATTGGCAAAGAACCGCAGTCGCCTCTGTTCTCGGCAACCTCACAGCGGACAGGATCACCCGTACTCATCCAAACGGTGTACGGGAGGCCCCACTTGAGGGACAAGAGACCGAAGAGGCGGACGGCGGCGCTCGGTTCGGCCGGAGTGCTCGTCGCGGCGACCCTGATAGCCGGTGCCGTCGCCGCGCCCACGGCCAGTGCGAGCGCCGCGAGCCGTCACGGTCAGGACCCCGAGGCCAGGGGCGTCGCGATCGCCGCCGCCCGCGCCGCGCAGACCGGGGTGAACTGGCAGGACTGCCCGTCCGACTGGGGGTTGGAAAAGCCCATCCAGTGCGGCTGGGTCACGGTGCCGCTCGACTACGCCAAGCCGTACGGCAAGCAGATCAGGATCGCCGTCGACCGGGTCGGCAACACGGGCACGGAGGAGGAGCGCCAGGGAGCCCTCGTCTACAACCCGGGCGGACCCGGAGGCTCCGGCCTGCGCTTCCCGCGCCGGGTGACCACGAGCAGCGCCCTGTGGGCGAAGACGGCCAAGGCATACGACTTCGTAGGCTTCGACCCGCGCGGCGTCGGCAAGTCGGCGCCCATCTCCTGCGTCGACCCGCAGGAGTTCGTCAAGGCGCCCAAGCTGGACCCGGTGCCCGGCTCGGAGGCCGACAAGCTCGCCCAGCGCAAGCTGGCCCGTGAGTACGCCGAGGGCTGCCAGGAGCGCAGCGGCGCGATGCTCCCGCACATGACGACGCCGAACACCGCGCGCGACCTGGACGTCATCCGCGCCGCGCTCGGCGAGAGGAAGCTCAACTTCCTCGGCGTCTCCTACGGGACGTACCTCGGTGCGGTCTACGGCACCCTCTTCCCCGGGCACGTGCGCCGCATGGTCGTCGACAGCGTCGTCAACCCGTCCCGCGAGAAGATCTGGTACCAGGCCAACCTGGACCAGGACGTCGCCTTCGAGATGCGCTGGCAGGACTGGCAGGACTGGGTCGCGAAGAACGACGCCGCCTTCCACCTCGGCGACACCCGTGCCGAGGTCCAGGCGGAGTGGCTCGAACTGCGCGCCACCGCCAAGAAGGACCCGATCGGCGGGGTCGTCGGCCCGGCCGAGCTGATCGGCTTCTTCCAGAGCGCCCCGTACTACGACTCCGCGTGGGTGCAGGTCGCCACGGTGTTCAGCAAGTACGTCGCCGGTGACACCCAGGCCCTCGTCGACGCGGCGGCCCCCGACCTGTCGGACACCGTGGGCAACGCCGCCTCCGAGAACGGCAACGCCGTCTACACGGCGGTCGAGTGCGCCGACGCCAAGTGGCCGACCAGCTGGCAGAAGTGGGACCGGGACAACACCCGCCTCCACCGTGACCATCCCTTCCTCACCTGGTCCAACGCGTGGATGAACCTGCCCTGCGCCACCTGGCCCGCCCGGCAGAACACCCCGCTGGACGTGAAGACCGGCAAGGGCCTGCCGCCCGTGCTGATCGTGCAGGCCGAACGTGACGCGGCCACCCCCTACGGCGGCGCCCTCGAACTGCACCAGCGCTTCAAGGGCTCCCGCCTGATCACGGAGAAGGACGCGGGTTCTCACGGCGTCACCGGCCTGGTCAATCCGTGCATCAACGACCGGGTGGACGCCTACCTCCTCACCGGCAGGCTGGACACGAAGGACGTGACCTGCGCACCGCACGCCACGCCCCAGCCGTAGGCGGCAGTTGTACGAGGTGAGGGGGCGGCCGGCGGTCAGCCGGCCGCCCCTTCGCTACGCCCGGTCGAGCCAGGCGTCCTCGGCCGCGTAGTCGAAGAGGTCGCCGTACGCCTGCACCATCTTCGGGTACGCCTCCCGCCAGTCCCGCCCGGAAAGCCGGCGTTCGATCCACTCGACCGTCTCGGGGAGTGTCTCGGCGTACCGCACCACCGGGCGGTACCCCAACTCCCGCTGTGCCGCCGACATGTCGCACACCACGGGGACCGGGACCGACCACGGGCTGTCGCCCACGGTCGGAGCCGGTGGGGGACCGTCGACCAGGACCGTCTCGGTCTCCGCGCCCATCACGGTGTCGATCGCCGCGGCGATGTCCGCGACGGTGGGTGCCTCGTCGTCGCAGGCGTTGAGCACCCGGGAGGCGGGTCGTGCCGCGGCGAGGCGGACGAGTTCGGCGAGGGTGTGCACGCTCACCGGGTGGAAGCGGCTCTCACCGCCGTAGGCGAGAACGCGTCGTCGGCGGCCGTCCAGGTTGCGCTTGACGAAGTACAGCTCGCGGGGGGTGCGGCAGTGCGGTCCGTGCACCGCGCCGGCGCGCAGCAGGGTGGTGGGCAACTGTTCGCCGGCCGCGAGCAGTTCGCGCTCCAGGGCCGCCTTTCGGGTGCTGTACGACGTGTCGCCGGGCGTCACCGTGCGCTGGGTCTCCGGCAGCGGCACCGGGTACTCGGGGAAGCCGTCCGGTTCGGCCTGTGTGTCGAAGTTCCGGCCCTTGTCGTCCTCGTACACCGACACACTGGAGATCACCACCGCCGAGCCGACCCGCCCCGTCATGGCGGTCAACTGCCGTGCGTGCCGGTCCCCGAAGGCGACGATGTCGACCACCAGGTCGCAGTCCTCGCCGATCACCGCGGCCAGTGCCGCGTCGTCCTCCCGGTCCAGCCGCACGGTCCGCACCTCGTCGGGCCACGACGCGTCCCGGCCGCCGCCCCGCGACGCGGCCGTCACCGCCCAGCCGTCCCGCGCGAGCGCCCGCACGGCCGGACGCCCGATCTGGCCCGTCGCTCCGATCACCACAGCACGTTTCATGAGGCGACCCTAGGACGGAACGGCCCTGTAAACATGGGAACTTAGCCCACAGCAGAGCTCAACCGAGCGGCATCCGCGGGAACCTGCGCTCCCGCTCCGCCCGGGCCGCGGCCTCCTCCGCCTTGACCACGGCCGCGTACCGGTCGACGTACTCCTGCCCGGACAGCGACAGGATCGCGTACATGATCTCGTCGGTGACGGCGCGCAGGATCGCCTTCTCGTTCTCCATGCCGGCGTAGCGGGAGAAGTCGAGCGGCTCGCCGAAACGGATCACGACGGGGTGGATGCGCGGGACGACCTTGCCCGGCGGCTGGGCCTCGAAGGTGCCGATCATCGCGCAGGGGATCACCGGGACCCCGGCCTTGAGGGCCATCACCGCGACACCGACCTTGCCCTTGTAGAGGCGGCCGTCGTGCGAGCGGGTGCCCTCCGGGTAGATGCCGAGCAGCTCGTCCTTGCGCAGTACGCCGAGCCCTTCGCGGATCGCCGCCTGGCCCGCGTCCTTGCCGGAACGGTCCACCGGGATCTGCCCGGCGCTGCGGAAGAAGAACGCGGTGAGCCGGCCCCTGACGCCCGGGCCGGTGAAGTACTCGGCCTTGGCGAGGAAGGTGATGCGGCGCTTGAGGATCGCCGGCATCAGGAAGTGGTCCGAGAACGACAGGTGGTTGCCGGCGACGATGGCCGGACCCGACGAGGGCACGTGCTCCAGTCCCTCGATCCGGGGCCGGAAGACCAGTCTGAGCAGCGGTCCGAGAAGCACGTATTTGAGCAGGTAGTAGAACAACGGGTGGGCTCCTCACTCCGTCGGTTCGGCTCACCGCCGCGTTCTCGCAGCTCAACCGGCATGTCGTGAGGGTTCAGTTTAGGTGCAGGCGTGGTCATGGGGAACCGGTGCGGCCCCCGGACGCGGGCTCGGTCCGTCGCAGGTCAGGGCTGTGCGGTCGGAGCGTGCGGTAAGGGTCCTTCGGCCGAGTGGGGGACGGACCGTGCGGGGAGGGCCGTCGGTGCCGGTGTGGCCGGGGCGGGATCCGTCGGTTCCGTCGTCAGCTCGGCCCAGACGATGCGCCCGTCGTGGTGCGGGGTGCCCCGGACTCCCCAGTCGTCGCACAGCGCCTCGACCAGGAGGAGCCCACGCCCGCTCTGGTCGTCGGGGCCCGGTTGCCGGGGTGCCGGGAGAGTGGGCCCGCGGTTCTGGTCCTCGACCTCGATACGGACGCGGCCTGCGGTGGCGTGCAGTCGGCACACGATCCGCTCGCTCGCCGAGTGCGTGACCGCGTTGGTGACGAGCTCGGAGGTCACGACGAGGGCGTTGTCGCGGGCCTCGGCGCCGATGTGCCATGCGGTGAGCGTCTCGCGCACGCTTCTGCGGGCGGCGCCGACCGACTCCGGGGCCGCCGGCAGGACGAACGTGTGACTCCGGCGGGAAGCGGGGTCCCCGGAGGCGAGCCGGTCGGGGCCCGAGGGCCCGGGGAGTCGACCAGGGTGCTGCTCGCCTCCGGGTGGCTGTGGGGGGTGCGGCGTCTGTGCCGGCCGGAGGGGAAGCCCGGCACCGGGCAGGCGCGCAAAGGGCTCGGCGCCGGACGGCCGGACGGTCCGCCCCGGCAGTCGGCCGGGAAGCTTGTCCTCGGGCAGTCGCTCCAGCGGGTGGGGGAGGGAGGGCGGAGCCATCGCCGTACGCCTTTCATGTGCCGTGCGGACGTCGGGTGTCGTCGCGGCTCTGTCTCCCCCAACTGGACCGAGCCGTCACTCTCTTCGGCTGGCCGAGGACAGTGAGTCCACTGTGGCACCCGCCAACTACCGCTCGCAACCTGCAAGTTGAAAATTGCAATGGGGCAAGTGCATGCTGCTTCCGCCAGAAAGTGATCGAATGACCAGGCAGGCGTGAACGCGTGAGACGGTGAGCCGGGAGCTGACGGCGTGAGGGGGTGAGGCGTGACCGAGACCGACTGGGGCGGCGCTCCTTCCGTCCTGCGCATGATCCTCGGCCGACAGCTGGAGGAGCTGCGGACGCGGGCCGGCCTGACGTACGAGCAGGCGGGCGCGGCCCTCGGGGTCAGCCACTCCACGATCCGCCGGATGGAGGCCGCCAAGGTGGCCCGTCTCAGGCTGGCGGATGCCGAGAAGCTGCTCCATGTCTACGGCGTGACGGACCAGCAGGAGATCGACACCTTCCTGAAGTCCGTCCGTGAGGCCAACAAGCGCGGCTGGTGGCACACCTATCGCGATGTGCTGCCGGACTGGTTCGCGGCGTATCTGAGCCTGGAGCAGGCGGCTTTGCAGATCCGCGCCTACGAGAACCAGTTCGTCCACGGCCTGCTGCAGACGGAGAGTTACGCACGCGCCCTGCTCGGCGCCGGCAATCCGCACGCCCCGGCCGAGGCGACCGAACGCCGGGTCGCCCTGCGGATGCGGCGCCAGGAGTTGCTGACCCGCCGGGAGCCGCCGCGGGTGTGGGTCGTGATGGACGAGACGGTGCTGCGCTGGCCGGTCGGCGGCGCCGACGTGATGCGCGCGCAGGTCGACCATCTGATCGAGATGAACCGGCTGCCGCAGGTGACCCTGCAGATCATGCGGTTCGCGAACGGCCCGCACCCGGCCATGCGGGCGGGCGCGTTCCACCTCTTCCGGTTCCGGGCCCGCGAACTGCCCGACATCGTCTACCTCAACGGCCTGGTGGGCGCTGTCTACCTGGACAAGAGCGACGACGTCGTGGTGTATCGCGAGGCCCTGGACCGGCTGGGCGCCCAGGCGGCGCCCGCCGGCAAGACCGAGGCCCTCCTCGGTGCGATTCGCAAGGAGCTCTGACGTGCACCACCACATACGCAACGGCATGCCGTCCCGGGAACTGGGCGCACGCGGCTGGTCCAAGCCGTGGAGCGACGACGCCGGAGGCGCCTGTGTGGAAGTGATGAAGCTCGCCGACGGGCGCGTCGCCGTACGCCAGTCGACCGATCCCGACGGTCCGGCGCTGGTTTTCACCCCGCTGGAGATGTCGAGCTTCCTGACGGGTGTCAAGGCGGGTGACGCCGACTTCCTCCTCTGACTTCCCTGCTACTGCTGAGCGTTCCCCGCACCCCAAGCCACGACCCGAATGGGAGACACGGCGTTGCCTGACAACGGATGGCCGGCCGATCGCATCGACACCGAGAACGCGCACTCCGCGCGGATCTACGACTACATCCTGGGCGGCAAGGACTACTACCCCGCGGACAAGGAGGCGGGCGACGCCATGTCCCGGGAGTGGCCCGCCCTGCCCATCCACATGCGGGCCAACCGGGACTGGATGAACCGCGCCGTGCGCTGGCTCGCCGAGGAGGCGGGGATGCGCCAGTTCCTGGACATCGGCACCGGCATTCCCACCTCCCCGAACCTCCACGAGATCGCCCAGGCCGTGGCGCCCGGGTCGCGGGTCGTCTACGTGGACAACGACCCCATCGTCCTCACCCTCTCCCAGGGCCTGCTGGCCAGCACCCCCGAGGGACGCACCTCGTACATCGAGGCCGACTTCCGCGACCCGGCGAGCATCCTCGACGCCCCCGAACTGCGCGAGACCCTCGACCTCACGCAGTCGGTCGCCCTCACGGTGATCGCGATCGTCCACTTCGTCCTCGACGAGGACGACGCCGTCGGCATCGTCCGCCGCCTGCTGGAGCCGCTGCCCTCGGGCAGTTACCTGGCGATGTCCATCGGCACCGCCGAGTTCGCGCCGCAGGAGGTGGGCCGCGTCGCCCGCGAGTACGCGGCCCGCAACATGCCGATGCGGCTGCGCACCATCGACGAGGCCCACGAGTTCTTCGAGGGGCTGGAACTCGTCGACCCCGGCATCGTC
>NZ_JBQQCE010000445.1:0-8113 GCF_052245645.1 Streptomyces sp. KR55
CGACTGCGACTGCGACGGCGCCTACGCTCATCGCCATGGCGGTCCTGGGCTCAATGGCCGGCAAGTGGGTGGTGGCCCGACGTGGCAGCTCTCAGCCGCTCATCCAGGAACGCCGCCCGTCCGAGGCGTCAGGCCAGCTCACGCAGCGCCTCGCCGATCGCCGCCACCCCTTCGGCGATGCTGCCCGTCGGGCTCGCGGCGTAGCCGAGGACGAGGCCGGGGCGGCCGGGTTGTTGCCGGTGCCATGAGAGTGGCTGGCATTTCACGCCCCGGGCGAGGGCTGCGGCGGCGAGTTCGGTGTCGGGGACCTCGGGCGCGTAGGTGAGGGTCAGGTGCAGGCCGGCCGACGCGCCGTGCACATGTGCGCCCGGCAGGTGTGCGGTGATGGCGTCGATCATCGCGTCGCGGCGGCGGCGGTGCCGGCCGCGCAGCAGCCGCAGGTGCCTGTCCAGGGTGCCGGACTCCATCAGGTGGGCGAGAACGAGCTGCGGCAGCACGGCGTTGCCCAGGTCGGCGAAGCGTTTCGCGTCGGTGAGAGCGTCGCGGTAGCGGGGTGGCGGCACCATCCAGCCGATCCGCAGGGCGGGCGCGAGCAGCTTGGACACGCTGCCCATGTAGCAGACCTGGTCGGCCAGCAGTGCGCGCAGCGCGGGCACCGGCGGCCGGTCGTAGCGGTGTTCGGCGTCGTAGTCGTCCTCCAGGATCAGTCCGCCGTCCTGCGCCCAGTGCAGCAGTTCGCGGCGCCGCTCGCCGCTGGTGACCACGCCGGTGGGGAACTGGTGGGCGGGGGTGAGCAGGACGGCGCGCGCTGCGCTCGCGTGCAGCGCGTCGACGCGGACGCCGTCGTCGTCCACCGGCACCGGTGGGGTGGCCAGGCCTCCGTTCTGCAGGTGTTGGCGGGTGCCGAGCGAGCCTGGGTCCTCCACCGCCACGCCGTCGATGCCGTCTGCGCGCAGCACGGGGTGGAGCAGGGTGAGCGCCTGTGCGGTTCCGGCGACGATCAGCACCTCGTCCGGCTCCACCCGGATGCCGCGGCTGTGTGCCAGCCAGTCGGCGACGGCGCGGCGCAGCCGCGGGGCGCCGCGCGGGTCGCCGTAGCCGAGGTGGTCGACGGACAACTCGGCCAGTACGGCCCGTTCGGCACGTACCCAGGCCGCGCGGGGGAAGGCGGCAAGGTCGGGCTGGCCGGGGGTGAAGTCGACACGGGCGTGGGCCGCGCGCAGCGCATCGAAGACGTCAGCACCGGGCGCGCGGGCGAACAGCGCGCCCGGCCCGCTCCGCTCGCCGCCGCCGCCGTCGCGGAGCGGGCCGGGTGTGCCGGGCGGCCTCGTCCGTGCGGGTGCCGCTGGTGGCGCGAGGGGTGCTGCCACCACGACCGTGCCGCCGCGGCGGCGCCCCTCGACATGGCCGTCCTCCGTCAGTTGCCGGTACGCCTCGGTGACCGCACCGCGCGACAGGCGCAGTTCGGCGGCGAGGACCCGGGTGGGCGGCAGCCTGCTGCCCACCGCCAGCCGGCCGTCCGCTATCGCCTGCCGCAGCCGCCCCGCCAGCCAGTCCGCCTTGCCGCCTGCGGGCGCCTCCCGCGCGTCCAGCTGCAGGAAGTCGGAGCCGTACACGGCAGACCCGCCGTCCGCCGGCACCTCTGCCATCCCGCCGCCCTCTCCGGTCCCGTTCCTGCTGCTCACTTGGCCCATCGTGTCATCGGCCGCGGTGTCACCCGAGCGTCGGCCGGACCCGGTCACCGAATGTGAACTCCGGTGTGGACGGGGTCAGGACGGCGGTGACGGGGTCGACGGGCCAGTGTGCGGCGAGTTCCTCGGCGAGCGTCTTCAGCAGCTCCGGTACGGCCTGCGCGCCGCCCTCGTGCATCGCCTCGGCCACCACAAGGATCCGGCTGGTGTGCTCACCGACCGCCGAGTGGCCGCTCTGCCGGTTGGTCCAGCGGCGGGCGTGGGCCCGTCCGGCGGAGTCGGCGAAGGTCACCTCGCTGGGCGCGGGATGCTCGGCCCCGCCGCCGAAGGCCGTGTACGGCTCGTCACCGACGGCGTAGCGGACCTCGAGCAGCGGGCCCGCGATGCGGTCGGCGTCCAGGACCGCCACCGGGACGGCATACGCCACCGAGAGGGCGTTGCACAGGTCGACCACCGGGTGGATACGCGGCAGTGTTCCCTCCTTGCGCAGCCGCCGCAGCAGCGCCTCCGCGGCGCACCGGTACTGCGTCGGCCTGAGTCCCATCCTGGCGAACGCCCGCCGCCAGGCGAGCACTTCGGGGAAGGCGCCCTCGGCGGTGTCGGCCAGCCGGTCCGCGGCGCGGGCCGTCCACGCGGCCACCCGCTCGCCGACGTCCGCGGCGGACCCGACGCCGGTGGCGCACAGCGCGCCGGCGGTGAGTTCGGGATAGTCGCGCCAGATGGCATCCGCGTGCCGGAAACGCATGCTCATGCCACCGCCAGCCGCGCGCTCAGGCCCACGAAACAGGCGGCGAACACCCCGCGGATTCCCCTTCTCAGCTTCGGCCGGGCCAGAACCTGACGGCGCACGGCGGCGGCGCACACCCCGTACGCGGCGAAGACGACGAAAGTGACCACCATGAACACTGTGCTGAGCCGGAGCATCACACCCAGGGAGCCTGGTTCGCTCGCGGGGACGAACTGCGGCAGAAACGCCACGAAGAACATCGTCAGCTTCGGGTTGAGCAGGTTGACCAGCACCCCGGAGGCGATCACGCGGCCCACCGAACGCGGCTCGGCCCCCGCCTCGACGACCAGCGCATCGTCATCGCGCAGCGTCGCCCACGCCATGTACAGCAGGTAGCCGACACCGAGGTACTTCACCACCTCGAAGGCGACCGCACTGGCATGCAGCAGTGCGGCGAGACCGGTGATCGTCGCCACCAGATGCGGCACGACGCCCAGAGTGCAGCCGAGCGCGGCGATCACACTCGCCCGCCGGCCGTGGGACAGCCCGGCAGCGAGGGTGTACACCACGCCGGTGCCGGGGGTGACCACCACCACGAGGGTGGTCAGCAGGAACGCGATATTCAAGGGGACATCTCCACAGTGGTTCAAGGCCAGGGTCTCTCACCGTGCCCCACCCATGGCCCGGCCGACAGAGCCAAAGCGCACCGGTGTGAGTGGTCCAAAGCGGGTCGGGCCGGCGGCCGAATCCCGGCGCAGGAGGTGTCCGTACCTCTGAGGGCTACCGGGTGGGTGGGATGCGGTAGACCGAGACGTGCGAACGTGCGTCGGCGGTGAACTCGGTGCCGATCCAGTCCGCGTGCCTGGACTCGAGCTCGAACCCGGCCAGCTGAGCCATGAGATCGAGTTCGGCCGGCCAGATGTAGCGGTGCGGGCTGCGCTCCAGCCGGGCCTGACGAGTGTCGTCGAAGTGGAAGTGGTGCGAGACGACGCGCTGGTGCAGGACGTCGTAGGTGTCCAGACCGATGTAGCCGGGCTCGGAATGATAGACGGTGGCGGTCTGACCGGGCGGAAGCTTGCGCAGCTCGGGTACCCAGAGCTCGATCACGAACCGGCCACCGGGCGTGAGATGGCGGGCGGCGTTGCGGAAGCACTCGACCTGCTCGGATTGGGTGAGCAGGTTGGAGATGGTGTTGTAGACGAGGTAGACGAGCGTGAACCCCCCGGGGGCCACGGCGGTCGCCATGTCACCGACGATCACGGGAATCGTCGACTCGTCCGCCTTGGTTCGCAGTTGACGGATCATCGGCAGCGACAACTCGATCCCGGTGACGGGCACCCCCCGCTCGGCGAGCGGGACCGCCACGCGGCCGGTCCCGATGGCGAACTCGAGCGCTGCTCCGCCGCCCGCGAGTTCAACGAGACGGTCCACCGTCGGCACAAGGACCTCGGGCGCGAACATGCCGGTGCCGGGTGTGTCATAGCGTCGGGCCGCCTCGGCGTCCCAGATCTCCTCCTGTGCCATGCCGCCAACGTTGACCTTTCGGTCTCGGCGATGTCCAGTGATTTCCCGGCGTGCGGATCTGCAGGCGCGACTGAGGGACGGCCGGCGGGACCGGTGCTGCCTGACCGAATGCGTAACTGATGGGCTACGCTCCGAACCCGCCGGCACCCCTTACCTCAAGCACCAGGAGGACACGGCATGGCTCTCGAACCCAGCGGCCGGCTCGTACGCACTCCGACGGGCTTCGACCTGATCCTCACCCGCACCCGCACCTACCACGCCTCCGTCGACGACGTCTGGGCCAGCGTGACCGAGCCGGAGCGAGCCGCCACCGAGCTCCGGCTGGTCCACCACCTCACCTCCACGGAACACCTCGGCGCGACCGGCCCGGCCTGGGAGTACTACCTGGACATGCTCACCGCTGCCCGCACGGGCGGGCCCCGGCCCGACTTCCAGGACTACTACCCCGCGCAGAAGGCGTACTTCGAGTCCCTGGCCTGAGCCGCAGTCGGCGTCACGGTTGCCGGACGAGCTGCCACTCCTGCGAGCCGTCCTCGACCGTGTTCTGCAGGGTCAGCCCCGCGCCATGGGACGCACCGGTCAAGTACACGTCGGTGTTCTTGACCGCCTGGAACTTGACGTATCCGTCGTCGGTCTCGATGACGTTCCAGCTGCCGGTGGCGCTGTTGTCTACCCACTGGCCGATCCTCTGTCCGACTGTCGCGTTCCCTGTCCAGATGGCTGCCGCGCGGCCTCCGGACTTGTTCAGCAACGTCGTGCCGCCCTGCGGCTCGGTCACCACGTGCCAGTACTGGGTGTCCTTGTTCGCCGCCGAACCGGCGTCCTCAAGGCGGACGTCAGGAACGTCTCCGTTGCCGATGTTCGCGTCGTTGGTCTTGTTCCCGGTGCCGATCACCTGGCCGGTCCTGCGGTTCACCAGCTGGTAGTAGGCGCCCTCCGAGCGGCCGAGATCTACCTCGGCGTAGGCGATCGTCGACGTGTCCTGGTTGTTGAGGATCGCGATGCGGCCGGTGCCTGCGACGTACTGCAGGTTGCGGCTGTAGCCCGCCCGCGAAGTCGTCTGGTACTCCTTCCACACGCCGTCGCTGCGTCCGCTCTCGTTGACCCAGACGTTGCCGCTGCCGGCGGCGTTGTACACCAGGCGCCCGTCGGGGAGCCGGATGATGACCGGGCTGCCGTTCACCGCGAGCGGACGCGAACCGGCGTCGACCGGCAACGAGGTGACGGGGTTGCCCGAAGAACCGGCATAGAACTTCAGCGGATCGTCGGCGATGACGTATCGGGTGTTGACCCCACCGCCCCAGTACTCGTACGGAAGCAGCCACTTGCCGTCCGTCGTCGGGACGACGTTCGTCATGCCCGGCCGTCCGCCCCCGATCTGCGTCTTGCCGCCGCCCATGTCCTGGGTCAGGCCCGCGACGTCGACGACGGGCTCGCTCCACTGCGCGCTGCGGCCGTTCCAGGTCTTGTGGACGAGGATCTGGCCGTGCGAGTCCGGAGCGGTGTCGTTCGCGGGGTCCAGGGTCGGGACGCCGGTGACCGGGTCAAATCCGAGATAGTCGTTCTCGTCGGAGTAGTAGCAGACGAGCTTGCCGTTGTGGACCATCAGGTACGGCTCCCAGAGGGGATCCACCTGCTTGTACGTGTTCGCGGCGGCGACGTTCCGGCCGATCGCGCCCGCGCTGCCGCCCTGCCAGCCGCCGGTGGCGACGACGTTGACGACGTTCCACGTCACACCGTCGTCGGTGCTGGAGTACAGGGCGATCGCCATGTCACTGCGGTCTCCGTCGTTGGACGGCGTCCAGTTCGGATCGGCTGCCTTGCGCTCCTTGTAGTAGTGGTCGTCGCCCGACACGACGCTCGCGAGGAGCAGCGTTCCCTTCCTCAGGTTGCCGACGTCCTGCGGAAGCACGTAGAGATACGGGTTCGTCCAGTTGCTGGTGTACTTCGCATACCGAGGATGCCTGGACAGGTACGCCGGTGCCTTGACCTCCGACAGCGGCTGCCATGTCGTTCCGTGGTCGTCGCTCTTGTAGACGGGGAGCGGCTGTCTGTCGGCGCTTCCCGTCTCCGGTACGACGGTGGACTTCTCGAACGACGCGACCAGACGTCCGCTCGGCAACTGCGCCGACTTCGGGTAGACCGCGCAGTTGCCCCGCCCTTTCAGGCACGGTTCATCGCCGAGCTGGTACATGATCCCGCCCGTCGGGTTGTACGCCTGCGCGCTGCTCATGGGCAGGGCCAGCATCGCTGATCCGGCGACGAACGTTCCCAGTGCTGTCCCAAGTCTTCTTCTCTGCATAGCCCCTCCTCGGGGATGGCCACGGTGATGCTCACGAAGGTCGGATCAGGAGACGAGTACGCGTACGTCCCAGGCGCCGAGGTCCAGCGCCGTGCCCGCGGGGACGGACGTGCCGTTCAGGACGTCGGTCAACGCCATGGGGGCGGAGACACGAGCGGGCTCCCAGCTCCAGTTGTGGACGACATGGACGCGGCGCCCGTCGGGGGAGGTACCGGTCGTCGCGGTGACCGATTCCGGGAGGTCCCGCCAGCCGTGGTGTGCGGAGGGTGTCAGCCAGGTCGCCAGCGCGCGGGCGAGGGCACGGCCCGGGACCGTACCGACGCAGGTGACGCGGCCCTCGCCGTGGCGGCGGGTGGTGATCGCGGGCCAGCGGCCGAAGTGCGGGTGGCCGTATGCGGCCAGCACCTCGGCGTCGGTGACGGTCAGGCCGTCGGCCCAGCGGGTCGCCGTCGCCTCCTGTGGCAGCCGCAGCGGGCTGCCAGGGACGGGGTGGACCGGGATGTCGCGCGCGAGGTTGCTGAACTCGTCGTACGTGACTCCCGCGGCTTCGGTGAGGCGCCCGGGCGCCGGCTCGAGGCGAGCACGGGCCTCGTGGTCGGCGTATCCGGTGCGCGGTCCGAGGACCAGGTGACCGCCCGCGTCGGCATAGGCTGCGAGCCAGTCGAGGGTCGCGTCGGCGGCGATGTACAACCCCGGTACGACCAGCACGGGGTGGCGGCGTGCGGCCTCCTGCGGTGTCAGGCCCGCCCGCTCACCGAGCGGGTCGTGCAGCTGCCGGGCGTGCACGATCCGCACCTGACGGCCGGCCTCGAAGGCGCCGCGGTAGAAGGGGTCGAAGATGCGGTGGTAGGCGGCGGGGTCGGGGTCGCCGTCGGCGGTGGCGAGCGGGGGGTGCTTCTGCATGAGCCACTTGCTCGGCGTCGAGTAGACCATCGTGATGTCGGCGTCCGGTTCGAGCCCGGCCACCAGCGGCCCGGCCTCCTCGAACTCGGCTCCCAGGCGGGCGAGTTCGGCGTACGCGCGACCGGGCTGTCCGCTGTGCGGCAGGACACCGCCCCAGTAGGTCTCGGCGCCGAAACGCAGCGTCTGCCACTGCCAGTACTCGATCATCCGCGCCCCGCGCGCCACATGCGCCCACGCGGCCTGCCGCCACTGGCCGTCGTAGGCGGGGCGGTTGTCCCACGCGAAACCGATCGAACTCGCGTTGGTCTCGGTGACCAGGAACGGCTCCTGGCGGGAGGAGAACATCCAGTCCGCGGTCTGGTACATCGACCAGACGCCAGTGGTTTTCCACTTCTGCTCGTGGTCGTCGGGCGTGGGGTCGGGGAGCAGGAGACCGTCCTGCATGTCGTAGTACGGGTTGCCGGAGGCGATGTCGAGCCGGGCGGACAGCTCGTCGTCCTCAACTCCCTGGCGTGTGTAGGAGATGCAGGTGGTGACGAACTGCTCGGGGCGGATGTACTCGCGGACGATGTCCGCCTGCCAGCCGATGAACTCGGTGACCTGGCGGGCCTGGAACTCCCGCCAGGCGACGTCGTATTGAGGCTGGACGTTGCCGTCCGGCGTCCACAGATCCGCCCACGTCGACAGGCGGTGCGACCAGTACACCAGGCCCCACTCGCGGTTGAGGGTCTCGACCTCCCCGTACTTGTCGCGCAGGTGGTCGACGAACCGCTGGAAGACGCCCTGGTTGTGGAAGAGGTGCAGGCCCGGTTCGTTGTCGACCTGCCAGCCGATGACCGCCGGGTGGTCGGCGTACCGGGCGACGATCTTCCGGATGATCCGCTCGGCGTGGAAGCGGAAGGCGGGGTGGGTGAAGTCCACCTCCTGGCGGGCGCCCCAGCCGAGGCGCTGTCCGGTGGCGTACTC
>NZ_JBQQCE010000446.1:0-8087 GCF_052245645.1 Streptomyces sp. KR55
TGGCTGCTCGTGGGCTCGCGCGCCGAGGACGTCGTCCAGTGGGAGGTCGACCGGGCCGTGCTGGACGGCTTCTTCCGCCGGTCCCCGGTCGGTGTCGCGGTTCTCGGCCCGGACCTGCGCCTGCTGCGGGTGAACCGGGCGATCGCACGGTTCGGCGGTCTGCCGGCCGAGGCCTTCCCCGGGCTTCGCACCTCCGACTTCCTGCTCGGTCCGGACGCGCAGCTGGTCGAGGATCGGCTCCGGTCGGTCCTGGAGACGGGCCAGCCCGTGATCTTCGCCGAGCAGCCCTGCCGGCTGCAGCGGGACCCCCAGAAGGAACTGATCGTCTCCATCTCCGCCTTCCGGATGCAGGACCCGTCCGGCCGGGTGCTCGGCGTCACCGAGATCGTCGAGGATGTCACCGACCGCCATCGGGCCCGTCGGCGCCTCGCGCTGCTCAACGAGGCCGGCACCAGAATCGGGAGCACCCTGGATGTGGCCAGGACGGCGCGTGAGCTGGCCGAGGCGGCGGTTCCCGCGCTGGCCGACGCGCTCTCGGTGGATCTGCTGGACCCCGTGACCCATGGGGAGGAGCCCGCCCCCGACGCCGTGGGCCCGCTGCGCAGGATGGCGGTCCGCAGCGTCCGGCCCGAGGCGCTGGAGGTGATGTACCCGCTGGGCCATCTGTTCTCCTTCCCCGAACAGACCGCGCAGGGACGCTGCCTGGCCGAGCGGCGTTCGGTCCTTCAGCCCGCCGTGGAGGTCGACCGCGAATGGTTCCTGACCGACCGTGAGCGGGCCGACAGGATGATCGCGCTGGGTATCCACTCGCTGATGGTGGTGCCGCTGGCCGCGCGCGGTGTCGTCCTCGGCCTGGTCTGTATCTGGCGGTGGCAGCGGCCCGAGCCGTTCGAGGAGGACGACCTCACCCTGGCAGAGGAGTTCGCCGCCCGGGCCGCGCTCTGCATCGACAACGCCCGCCGCTACACCCAGGAGCATCAGGCGGCCGTGGCCCTCCAGCGCAGCCTGCTGCCGAGCGAGGTACCCGAGCACCCGGCGGTCGACACCGCCCACCGCTACCTGCCCGCGCAGGCCTCCACCGGTGTCGGCGGCGACTGGTTCGACGTCATCCCGCTGTCGGGACTGCGCGTCGCGCTGGTCGTCGGCGACGTCGTCGGCCACGGCATGCACGCGTCGGCGACCATGGGACGGCTGCGCGCCGCCGTGCACACCCTGGCCCATCTCGACCTGGCTCCGGACGAGGTCCTCGCCCGGCTCGACGACCTGGTGGATCATCTGGCCGCCGAACAGCGGCAGGCCGATGCCAACGCCCCCCAGATCGTCGGCGCCACCTGCCTGTACGCGATCTACGATCCGGTCTCCCGGCACTGCGCCATGGCCCGCGCGGGGCACCCGCCGCCGACCGTGCTGGGGCCGGACGGCCGGGTGCGCCTGATCGACGACCTCCCCGCCGGGCTGCCGCTGGGGGTGGGCGGGCTGCCGTTCGAGACCGCCGACCTCGAACTGGACGAGGGCAGTCTGCTCGCCCTGTGCAGCGATGGGCTGCTCCTTGCCGACCACCGGGACATCGACCAGGGCTTGACACTGCTGCGCACCGTACTGGCCGGTCCGGCCCGCTCGTTGGAGCACACGTGCAAGGCGGTGGAGGACGCGATGCTGCCCGACCGGCCCGCCGATGACGTCACGCTGCTGCTGGGCCGCACGCGGGTGCTGGCGGCGGAGAAGGTGGCCACGTGGGAGCTGACGGCCGACCTCACTGCCGCCGGTCGGGCCCGGGCGCTGGTGACGGACCAGCTGACCGAGTGGGGGCTGGAGGAGGTCGCCTTCGTCACCGAACTGATCGTGAGCGAACTGGTCACCAACGCGTACCGGTACGCCGGCGGCCCGGTGCTGCTGCGACTGATCCGGCACAGCCATCTCATCTGCGAGGTCTCGGACACCAGCAGCACCTCCCCCCACCTGCGCCAGGCCCGAAGCACTGACGAGGGCGGACGTGGCCTGTTCCTGGTGGCCCAGCTGTCCGAACGGTGGGGCACCCGCTACGGCCGCAACGGAAAGACCATCTGGGCCGAGCAACCACTGTCCACCGCCGCTCCGGACGCTCTGGGTCACGCGCATCACGGGGAAACGACGCCTTCCTGACCTCCACAGCGCCGCTCGACATGGCCGCTGCATCGTGGCTGCCGGCCATGTGCCGCCACGCTCCGCGGAGAGCACGTGCGCGGCGTCGAGGATCTCAACCGAGCAGTTGCGCACTGCTGACCGGTTCGCGCCGCTGTTGCCCATTGATGCGGTGCCGTTCGATGGACGAGCGCCGGTACACCTCCTGCCGCACCCGCTGGATCTCGCCGACAGGCCGGTGCTCCTCGCGTGAGCGCCACGGTGTGATCGACGTGGCGTCGGCGGCCGCCACGTTGTCGTCCCCGCCGATGTCCTGGCGCGGGAGGTCCACACGGGCGACGGTCACCCAGGGGGACAGTTCCTCAGGCCACTTCACGGAGGTGTTGTCCACCGGCATGCGAGCCAGATCGGTGTCGAGCTGCACCTGCAGCTCGAAGGAGTGGTCCCGCTCCGCGGCCTCGGCAACCAGGGTGCGGCGGAACGCCTCATTGTCCGCGCGCACGTCCACGATCTGGTGGGTGAGGGAGGCCAGGGACTCGGCCGTCGGCACGGTACGGATCTTGGCGATGTGGTCGCCGTACCGGAAGGCGCCCATGCTGTTGTAGGTGTACGACAGCAGGTTCCTGCGCGGGACGGTGGTGAACGACAGCATGGCGAACAGTTCGTCCCACAGCCAGCCATCGGGATCGGTGAGCGTGCCCCGGCGGGTCAGGAACTCCGCCATCCAGGTCTTGCGGCGGGCGGGGTTCACCAGGGCCTCGGGCAGCTCCGCGAACAGGTCCTCGATGACCATGTAGTCGTAGGCGGTGTTCGCGAAGAAGACCTCGTTGTTGATCAGGTTGAGGTCGAAGGTACCGGTGTCCGGTTCGTCGTCCAGCAGTGAGGGGCCGGGGACCTCGAACAGCTTGATGCCCATCCCGCAGGCGGCGCCCAGCTGGTGGTCGGGGCGCTGGTGCCCCAGGCCGTTGGAGTAGCGGACGACGGCGTCGTACACGGTGGGCCGGGCGAAGATGCCCTGGCCGTGGAAGCCCTCGTTGTCACCGACCGTGACGGTTGCCTTGAGGAGGCCGTAGGTCTTTCCGTGAGCGGTGCGGACGGCGCGGCCGACGGCCTCGCGCTCGACCGAGGCGCGGGTGCGCTGCGCCACCTGTGCGACGACTGCGTCCAACTCCTGCTTGTAGGTAGGACGTTCGGCGGGGCGGTAATCCTCGTAGCGGACGGGATCCATGGTGCTGCCTCCCTGTGTGGGTGCTGTTGACCCCAGACGCTAGCCAGCAATTAAATTGTGCACAACGTAACTGACTGTGGTGAATCACACGCTGACGAGAGCAACCACGTCGGGGGCACCGCTTTCGCAGGGCCGACGCATGCGACGCCCGACCGTCCGGGGCACCCGCCCGCCCTCTCGCGGTACCCGAAGCGGACCAGGGGCTACGCACCTGTCCCCTGCGCCAGGGGAGACACCGACATCGGCAGGCGCCGAGTCCCCCGGCGCGGCGGCCCGGCAACTCGCCCTCCGGGTCGGTCCGTTGGACCGAAGAGGTCATCGTGGCTGTTCTTCAGCTGCACGGCCCCTGGACTTCGACGCCTCCTCCGGCGGCTTCTTGTCGGCGATTCCTGCCACGCCCGACCGAGGACGTGCACGTGGGTCACCCTCGTGGCCCTGCAGTCCGCGGGCCGGGACGGGCCTACGACGGGTTCGGTGACATCCGGCGCACCGGCCGATGCCGAGGACAACGGCGTCGCCGGGGCGGCCGAGGCTGCTGGCTGGTGGAAGCGCTCGCCGAACGCGGCGGGGGTCCCGCACCCGATGGCACGCGCCTCGCGGCGCTGATACCCAGGTGCCGCCGACCGACCTGTGAAACCAGCAGAACGCGGGAGCCGGCCCCGCGCAGCCGCACCGGACCTCGGCACGCCCCTGGGCCAATGGCATCGTCGGCAACCCGCCCGGCGAGCTGGGCCGCAGGCGGGCAGCGGCGTGGACGTATCCCACCGTCGGCTACGAGCGGGGCGGTCCCATGTGTCAGGGCATCGACTCGGGCCGCCCCCGCCGGCTCAGTTCGCCAGGGAACCGAACTCCTTGCGGGTGTCCACCGGCTTGCCGAACAGCTGCCACCGCTCGCCCTCGAACCGCATCAGCTGCATCGTCTCGAGCGGGAAGGCGTCGCCGGACCGGTGGAGAGGGTGACACCGGGCAGCAGCAGGCCCACCTTCACGTCGTTCAGATTGCGCACCGCGTCCCGCAGCCCCTCCCTGGTCGGGCACTTCATCGCGTCCAGGGCCTCGCGTCCGCCGTCCTCGGGAAACACCCGTCGGGCTTCAGAAGGCAGAGTTGGCGAACCAGTTGGCCAGCAGGTGCTCGTCCCCGTCGTGAGCGAGGGCCTCTGCTTCGTAGGGCAGGCGGCCGTACACGAGCAGGAGCAGGTCGGCCGCGGTTCCCCGGACGGTCGCATCAGCGGTGTCCGCGGTCGGGTGGGCCGTGTCCAGTCCGAAGCCGTCGGGCCGCAGGCGAACGAGCCAGGCATCGTCTCCGTCGGTCGTGCGGAAGCGGATGGTCTTGTCGGGGCCGCGCAGGTTGGCCACCTTGGGGGCGAAGGAGGTGGCGAAGGGCAGGTTGACGAGGAACTCGTCGATCCCGTCCACGGCGACCGGGCGGTCGATGGCGGGCCGGAGGCCGAGTGCGAGCTCGGCGTCGGCCCGGTGCAGCAGGGTCTCGAAGAGCATGCGGCGTGCCCAGAAGCGGGCGTGCTGGTCAACGCCCCACGCCCACATCGGCAGGTTCGGGTCGGTGGCTGCGAAGGCGTCCGCGGCCACGGTCGCGCTCTCGGCCAGCCAGTCGGCGTATCCGTCCTCCTGCTCTGGGAGCCGCAGGTCCACCTCACGCCCCCGTGGGGGTTCCTGGATGCACGCCCGCAACAGGGCCGAGAACCAGCGCTGGACACTGCCTGTGTGCTTGACCAGGTCGGCGAGCGTCCAGCCGGGGCAGCTGGGCACCGCGGTAGCCAGGTCGGCGTCCTTGACCGCTGCGACGAACCGGGCGGTCTCCGCCGCGACCGCCGTGCGGTGATCGACGGGTGTGACAACGGATACGTGGTCGGTGTGGTCGGACGTGTTCATCGTGACATGCCTTTCTGAGAAGCTGTGGGGTCAGCCGGACGGCTGATTGAGGACGGCTCGAGAAGGGCTCGTGACCTTCCTCAGGACGGGCGTACCGAGGTGCATGCGCCGACTTGATTCCGGCGAGCGCAACGGCGACCACCAGGCCGAATGCCACTCCGGCGATCACGAAGCTCATCGTGAACCGGCTCTCCTGGGGCAATTCGGGCATTCCGCCTGGAAGCGGGATGGTCTTTGACGCCGGCACCGAGGTGATCACCGCGCTTGCGACGGCGCTGCCGACCGAGCGGGAGACGGAGTTGATGCCATTGGCGATGCCGGACTGGTGGACGGGAACGCTCGCAACGATGAGCGCAGGCATGGCGGCGTAACCGAAGCTGATCGCCAGACCGATGACCATGCCCGCGCCGATCACCGAGGCAGTCACATCGTGAGCCACGGTCAGCCACGTCAGCGAGGTGGTCGTGGCGGCGAGCACCGAGCCCGCGATCATCACGAGCAGAACACCGACAAGGGTGCGCCTCTTGCCGTGCTGGTCGCCGAAGCGGCCGAGCAGCGGGGTGAAGACGGCGGCCGACAGAAGCGTGGCGGTGGTCACCCAGCTGACGTTCGCCGTGGTGGCCTGCAGGTCGTTCTGGATGATTCCCGGGATCGGGACGACCAGGGTCTGCATCGTCGAGACGACCATCGCGGCAAGCCCGAGCACCAGGACGACCGCATTGTCTGCTGAGTGCCGTCGGTCCGCCGTGGGCTGTGAATGAGACACGAAATCTCTTCCCTGGTAGACCTCGACGAAGCTACTTGAGAACTCGAAGCTTGAGAACTTCAAGCAATGACCGGGACCGTAGCCACCGATATTTGAGATCGTCAAGTTTTCGGGCGTAGGGTGACGTGCATGACAGCACTCCCCCGCGTCGACTCCGCCCGGCTCATGGAGCTGCTCTCGGTGTCGCTGGCTGCCTACTACGGCGACTTCACGATCGCCGCTGCGAGCGAGAACCTCACGGCCAGCCAGGGCAAGACGCTCAACGTGCTGCGTCGGGGACCCGCCTCCATGAGCGTGCTGGCCACCACGCTGACCTGCGACGCCTCCAACATGACCGGGATCGTCGACCGGCTGGAGAAGCGCGGCTTGGTGCGGCGCAAGCCCAGTGCCTCCGATCGGCGCGTCAAGAACGTCGCCCTTACCGCGGAGGGCGAGCGGGTCATCGATGTGATTCGCGGGAAGATGCACCACACGCTCGCGGGCCTGGGCAGACTCGACGAGCAAGAGCAGGACACCCTGTACGCCCTACTGGAGCGCGTCTTCACCGCGCAGCCCGCTGCGCCCCGGCTCTGAGGTCGCCTGCAGGCGGGCTCGTGGATGGCCACGCCCCAGTGCTGTGGCCGGGCCGGGCAGGCGTCGCCGACCAGCCCACCCCCGAAAGGTCGGTCTTCCGGGCTGTCAAGAGCAGGCGCGGGCTCGGCCGGCGGCCCGGCCGCCCCGGGCACCTCACCACGGATGGCGAGCTGCCCCGTAATCCGCGGGGCACGTTCGGATGTACGGCTCTTCCGTCCCCGCTCCCCGGCCGGCAGTGACACCGGCAGCCCTGTGGCCGACTCCCCGGTGCCGTCGCCGGTGACGATCCGCAGCACCGTGCCCGCCACCGACCTCAGCCAGGATGACGGGGCAGTCCCTGCTTCGAGAGCATGTCGCGCAGCAGATCGATGCTCCGCGACTCGGCGAACCCCGGGCAAACGGCGCCGGCCGGTCGGCCTCATCGGCGTCAGCTGGAGTTCGCCATCGGGCTGCGCTCGCCCACTACGAACTCCCTGCCCTGATCCCCCTCACCCAGGCCGGCCGGAGAAAGTCCGAGGTCGCGCACGAACTGCTCAACAGCCGCGCCGCCGGTGTCCGCAAGATCCTTCTCTTCCCCACCCGTTGATCCGCCACCGTCGACCGATCTCCGCCTGGGGACCACATCAACCCCGAAACGTGACCCACGGCAGACTTACAGACATTCCAACCAGTCGGTATGGTGCGCCGCCTGAACCATTTCTTCCCCCGTTCACCTCACGGATCCGAGCCTTAGCGGAAGGCCAGGCGATGACATACGCCGACGAGAACCGGTACCCACCATCAGCACCGACGGGATGGCCGCTGCCGCACCCCGAGCCCCATGGGATCCCCCCTCGACACGAGACGTACGGGCAGAGCCCGTGGCCGGAGTCGTACGGGCACCACGCCCCGCGATACGACTCGAACGGGCGGCAAGCCCTTTGGGACGCCCCCTACGCGCACGAGACCCATCGGCACGACGCCGACCTCGCCGCCCTCCGCTCGGCCTACCGCTTGCTCCGCCGGATCTCCACGCTCACCGCGCTCGGCTCCTTCGTGCTGTATGTCGTGCTGTCCTGCTATGCGCCCGGCCTGATGGGATCCAAGATCACCGGAGAGCTGAGTCTGGGCATGGCCTTGGGCGTCCTCCAACTCGTCGTCACCTTCGCGGCGGTCTTCTGGTACGGACGCAGCGCACAACGCTCGGTGGATCCATTGGCCCGCGCCGTCAGGGAGCGGGCGGTCCCCGCCGGCCGGAACGCGGGGGCGGCGAGATGAACGACTTCAGCTCCGGGACGCAGGCCATCGTCCTGGTTCTGTTCACCACGCTGGTCACCGTCACGCTGATGATGTGCGTCATGACGGGACCGGACCGCGACGACCTGACGAACTTCTACACCGGCTACCTGTCGCTCACCCCGCTCAAGAACGGCCTGGCGATCGCGGGCGACTACATCTCCGCGGCCACGGTGCTGAGCACCACCGGCATCATCGCGCTTGCCGGATACGACGGCTATGTCCTTGCGGTCAG
>NZ_JBQQCE010000447.1:0-8070 GCF_052245645.1 Streptomyces sp. KR55
GCACCCCTACCGGGGCGGCGCCCCCACGGGCCGTTCCGTCAGGGCCCGGGCCACCGCGGTGAGGTTGGCGGCCATGGCCCGGCCGGTGCGGTGGGACCACTCGCGGCTGCGTTCGTCGTCGAGGTAGTTCGGGCCGGGGCCGGGGCCGAGATGCCAGTAGGTCCAGGCCTGGCCCGGGATCGTGTAGCCGAGGTCTGCGAGTGCGCCCGAGATCTCGCTGATGACGTGGTGCGCGCCGTCCTCGTTGCCGGTGACCACCACGTCGGCGACCCGGTTGTAGGCGACCGGCCTGCCCTCGTCGTCCGTCTCGGAGAGCATCGCGTCCATCCGCTCCAGGACCTTCTGGGCCACGGAGGAGGGCCGGCCGAGCCAGGTCGGCGAGGCGATGACCAGGATCTCGGAGTCCAGCAGCTTGTCGTGGACGGGCGGCCAGGCGTCCCCGTCGCGCACCGCCTCGCTGGTCACGCCCGGCGCGATGTCCAGGTCGACGGCCCGTACGACATCGACATCCACGCCCTCCTTCTCCAGCTGCTCGACGACGACCCGGGCGAGCGCCTCCGTGTTGGGGGCTCCGGCGACTGTTTGAGCGTGCAATTGATCACGAGTGCCTTCATGTGTGCCCGGAGTACCCGCAGCGGCCGACTCCACTCGAAGGGGACGCCGCGTTCCGCTCGGGTACTCGACCCGCATGAAGCACCGCGAAGAGCCACGCCTCCCGTCCCCCCGGGGCCCGGTTTCCGCCGCCGTCGGCGCGTACCTCCGGCGGACGGGTCCGCTGCCGCACGACGAGGACGTCGCGACCGCGGCCGCGTACGGCGACGACCTCCAGCTCGCCCTCCACCTCTGCTACGAACTGCACTACCGGGGCTTCGAGGGCGTGCCCGCGGACCGCGAATGGGACCCCGACCTGCTGCGCACCCGCGCGGCGCTGGAGCACCGCTTCCTGTCCGCACTGCGCGCCGACACCCCCACGCACGACACGGTCGCGGAGGCACTCGCGGAGCTCCTCGTCGAACCGGTCGACGGCACGGGCGTCACCCACTACCTGCGCGACGAGGGCGAGCTGTGGCAGCTGCGCGAGTACGCGGCCCAGCGCTCCGTGTACCACCTCAAGGAGGCCGACCCGCACGCCTGGGTGCTGCCCCGGCTGTGGGGCCGGGCCAAGGCGGCGATGGCGGCGGTGGAATTCGACGAGTACGGCGGCGGCCGCCCCGAGCGGGTGCATGCCCGTCTCTTCGCCGACCTGATGACGGACCTGGGCCTGGACACGTCGTACGGACACTACGTCGACGCGGCGTCGGCTCAGGCACTCGGCACGGTCAACCTGATGTCCCTCTTCGGCCTGCACCGGGCCCTGCGGGGCGCGCTGGTCGGCCACTTCGCCGCGGTGGAGGTCACCTCGTCGCCCGGTTCCCGGCGGCTCGCCGAGGCGATGCGCCGCACCGGGGCCGGACCGGCCGCCGAGCACTTCTACGACGAGCACGTCGAGGCCGACGCGGTCCACGAGCAGGTCGTACGGCACGACGTCATCGGCGGCCTGCTGGCCGAGGAGCCGCACCTCACGCACGACGTCGCTTTCGGTGTCGACGCGACCGGACATGTGGAGGACCGGCTCGCCGAGCATCTGCTCACCGCATGGCGTGCCGGACGGTCGTCGCTGCGCACACCCCTGCCGCCTTCCGATACCTCCCATATTCCCTGACTGCCGGGGTACCTGGGCGGCGTGAAACCTCTGGTGCCACCCGGTGTCTACACCCCTCAGGACGACACCGCCCTGCTGGCCGACGCTCTGTCCGAAGAGCCGCTTCCGCCGGGCGCGGACGTCCTCGACGTGGGCACCGGCACCGGGGTGCTGGCCCTGGAGGCCGCGCGGCGGGGGAACCGGGTGACGGCCGTGGACGTGTCGTGGCGGGCCGTGTGGGCGGCGCGGGTCAACGCCTGGCTGGCCGGAGTGCCGGTCCGGATCCGGCACGGGAATCTCTTCGCCCCCGTACGCGGCCTGCGGTTCGACCTGATCCTGGCCAACCCGCCGTATGTTCCCGCACCCCCTGGGAGCCCGCAGCCGCGCGGTACGGCGCGGGCCTGGGACGCCGGCCGCGACGGCCGGCTCGTCCTGGACCGGATCTGCCGGGAGGCGCCTGCCCTGCTGCGCCCGGGAGGAGTCCTGCTGGTCGTCCACTCGGCCCTCAGCGACCCGGACCGCACACTGCAACGGCTGCGCGCGTCCGGCCTGAAGGCCACGGTGATCCGGCGGTGCCGGATCGCCTTCGGCCCCGTACTGCGCGAACGGGAGCGCTGGCTACGAGAACGGGGACTGCTGTCCGCCGCTGAGGACAAGGAAGAGCTGGTGGTCGTCCGTGCCGAACTCCCCCTCTGACACACCGCGCCGGATCAAGGTTCAGCGCCAGGGCCCCGTCCTGGTCGAGGGCCCGGTGGAAGTGGAGCTGGAAGACGGGACCACCGTCACCTCAGACCGCTTCCGCGTCGCCCTGTGCACCTGCCGCCGCAGCCGCCGCTATCCCTGGTGCGACACCAGCCACCGCGACCGGACCCAGGGCCTGTCCGGGGAGTGATCCCCGGGGCCGGCGGGCGGCCCCACTCCGCCCGCCGACCCCTGGGGCGAGACCGCAGGGGCCCCGCGATGTCGGCCCGCACTCCCCAACTGCGGGCCGCTCACGGCATACACGGGGGCCGAGCGATCCCGGTCCCTCAGAACGCGAAGACGCTCGTCCCGTACGAGTTCTTCACGCACTCGTTGGCGAAGGTGCGCTCATAGGAGACGTACTCGCCCTGCCAGACGCCGCTC
Organism: Streptomyces sp. KR55; assembly: GCF_052245645.1. Taxonomy (NCBI): domain Bacteria; kingdom Bacillati; phylum Actinomycetota; class Actinomycetes; order Kitasatosporales; family Streptomycetaceae; genus Streptomyces; species Streptomyces sp. KR55. Next base: position 2,807 of record NZ_JBQQCE010000447.1, read on the forward strand.
ACCCGGATGACCACGGGGTCGTACTCCCGGGTGCACCACACGCCCGTTCTGGTTTCCAGGGCGTCGAAGTCCCCGTCCGCGCCCCGCAGTTCGACGCAGGCCCCGACGGCGTTCGGGTGCGTGCCGGACGGCGTCGGGGCGCAGCTCAGCGTCACCGCGCGCTCCGGGGTGACGGTGGCCGCGGTCTCGCCGTGAGCGACGGTGAACACCAGGGCCGACGGGGCGTAGAGCGTGGCCGGGGCGGTGGGCGGCGTGGCGTGCGCGGCTCCGGTCAGGGGTCCGCAGACGGCGGCGGCCGTGAGGCCGAGGGTCGCTGCCCAGCGCGCGGGGTTCCGCATTGTGTGCATCCTTCCGCTCGATTCGATGAGGTGCCGGACCCGGCTCGGTCGGTGCCGGATCGGCGAGCGCGAGTCTGCCGAGTCCGCCGCCGAAACACACCTCCACCCCATGAATTTCAGTAACCTTGCGTGTTGAATCAGTGGCGTGAAGTCACGGAATTCGAACGTTCCAATCGCCGATCCGGGCGGTTCGTGATCGTCCCGGGCGGCCGGGTGGCCGGATTACCCAGGCTGTTTAATCGGCCTGAAACATTCCGATTGAGCTCTCGGCGGACTCCGTCCCGACCCCTTGTGTTCATGCTCCGACGGAGTAATCGTCATTACATGATTACGACAGAGCAGCAACAGAAACTGCGCGGCTGGTTCGCCGGCCGACTGCCCGACGACCTCTTCGAGGAAGTGACCGAGGTGACGGTCGACCGCGAGGAGATCACCGTGATCGGCCGCATCCCCGAACCCCGGCTCGCCGACGACGCCTCGGCCGCCGAGCGGGACGCTGCCGTACCGGGCCGGATCGCGGAGTTCCGGGAACGCACCCGGGAGGACCGGATGGCGGTGGCCCGCGAGGCCGAGCACCGGTTCGGCCGGAAGGTGTCATGGGGCGTGGAGTGCGGCGGGCGGCGCGCGCTGTTCACGCATGTGGCAGCACCCGTCATGACCCGGCTGCGGCAGCCCGAACGCCAGGTGCTCGACACCCTGATCGCGGGCGGCGTCGCCCGCAGCCGCAGCGACGCCCTCGCCTGGTGCGTGCGTCTGGTCCAGCGGCACGCCGACGACTGGCTGGCCGAACTGCGGGACTCCCTCGAACACGTCCAGCGCGTACGGGCGCAGGGACCGGACACCGAGACCCCGGAGGACACGGGGGACACCACCACGCACGACGAATGACCGCCCGCGGTGGCCGAATCATCCATGACGGACACGAAAGATGGATGAACCGTCCTCTGGATCGGGCGCCCCCATCGTCCTCTGGATCGGGGCGCCCCCAGCGCCGTACCGTCGGCGAACCGTTCCTGGGGACTGAGCGGAAGTCAGCCCGCTCAGCCGCACGCCCCGAACGGTCTTGGGCGCACTGGTCCCCGGCGTACTCAACCCCAGGGCGGCGACACGCATCGCGTGCGTGGTCCGAGCCCGGGAGGCCAGTTCCCTGCGCGACCTGGCCATGTGGGTACGGCCAGAGGCGACGGGGAGGCCCCGGACATCTCTCTGGTGGAGCGGGGCCCCGCACGCTGGCGCCGTACCCGGCGTCCCAAATCGCACGATCACGTTAACCCGGTCGGCCGAGGGCGCTGCAAGCCCACAAGCGAACCACCACACGATCGAGCTAAATCGACCTCATGCGCCCTCCTCGCTGACAGTTGACTCTCCTCATCCGCCCACCTCGGCGTGCACGGCCGTGTGGTCGGCTCCTTCCTCTCCCTGCTGCCCGCGGTCGCGTTCTTCTCCATCTCGGTGTGGAGCTCCGGCGACGCCCTGGTCGGCGGCGCCCACCGGCTGTTCGGCCTCCACCGCGGCAACGCGTCCTACGCCCTGGCATACGCCCTGTTCGCCGGGCTGGTGCTGATCGTGTGCGTGTACGGCTTCCGGTTCATGCTGTTCGTCGACAAGATCGCCGTGACCTCGGCGAGCGCGCTGTTCCTGCTCGGCGCGATCGCCTTCGCCGGCGACTTCGACCCGTCGTACGCGGGCGTCTTCACGGACTCGGCGGACGCGGCGACGCAGTCGCTGTTCTGGCCGTCGTTCATCGGCGCGGCCCTGATCGTGCTGTCGAACCCGGTGTCGTTCGGGGCGTTCCTCGGTGACTGGTCGCGCTACATCCCGGCGAGCACCCCGCGCCGCAGGGTGGTCGGTGCGGCGTTCCTGTCGCAGATCGCCACGCTGCTGCCGTTCGTCTTCGGCCTGGCGACCGCGAGCATCATCGCGAACAAGGCGCCGGAGTACGTCGATCCGGCCGCCCCCGACGTCGTGGGCGGGCTGCTGGCGATCTCGCCCTCGTGGTTCTTCCTGCCGGTGTGTCTGCTCGCGCTGATCGGCGGCCTGTCGACCGGCACGACGGCGCTGTACGGCACCGGCCTCGACTTCTCCTCGGTGTTCCCGCGGCTGTCCCGGGTGCAGGCCACGGTGCTGATCGGCGTGTTGTCGATCGCGTTCATCTTCGTCGGCCGGTTCGGGCTGGACATCGTGCAGTCCATCTCCACCTTCGCCACGATGATCATCACCTGCACCACACCGTGGATGGTCGTGATGATCCTCGGCTACCACACCCGGCGCGGCTGGTACGACCCGGAGGCGCTCCAGGTGTTCAACCGCCGCCAGCGGGGCGGCCGTTACTGGTTCGCGCACGGCTGGAACTGGCGCGGTACGACCGCCTGGTGGGTGTCCGCCGTCGTCGGTGTGCTGTTCACCAACATCCCGGGCCAGTTCGTGGGCCCGCTCGGCGAGTTGGCGAACGGCGTCGACATCGGCCTGCCGCTGTCGCTGGCCGTGGCCGCGGTGCTGTTCCTGACGCTGCTGCGGCTGTTCCCCGAGCCCCGCGCGGTGTACGGGCCCGAGGGCGCGCGGCTGGTGCGGACGGTGGACGTGCCGGTGCCGCCGATCACCGGTCCCGGGGCGAGCACCGAGGGCGCGTCGGTCCGGGAGAAGGCGCAGCTCGCGGACTGATCGCCGGGTCGTTGTCGGACCCTGCCGCTACCTTGCCACCATGACCGATTTCGTACTGGTGGCAGGTGCGTGGCTGGGCGCGTGGGCGTGGGACGAGGTGGCGGCGGAGCTACGGACGGCCGGACACGGCGTCCATCCGCTGACTCTGTCCGGTCTCGCCGAGAAGCGGGACGTGCCGGCCGGGCAGCGGAGACATGTCCAGGACATCGTCGACGAGGTGGAGCGGCTCGATCTGCGGGACGTCGTGCTTGTCGGGCACAGCTACGCCGGCATCCCGGTCGGCCAGGCAGCCGAGCGGATCGGGGACCGGCTGGCCCTGGTGGTGTTCGTCGACTCCACCGTGCCCGTCGACGGGGAGTCGTTCCTCTCTGGCTGGCCGAGCGACCACGTGCGGGCGTCGATCGAGGCGGGCGGCGGCTTCTGGCCACCGCTCACCGCGGACGACTGCGCGGGCCAGGACCTGACGGGCGAGCAGATCGCCCGGATCATCGGCGGCTCCACCCCGCACCCGGGCGCCTCCCTCACCGAACCGGCCGCGCTGTCCCGCCCGCTGGGCGAGCTGCCGGCGACGTACATCAAGTGCCTGCTCGACGGGGACGAACCCATGGACGCCGTACAGAAGCTGCTCAAGAGCGACAGCTGGGAGCTGGTCCGGATGGACACCGGTCACTGGCCGATGTTCTCCCGGCCGCGCGAACTGGCCGGGATCCTGCACCGGTCGGCCGTCCGGGCCTGAGTCACACCCTGGACGGACGTGCCCTTACTCGCCAGTATCGTCGGGACGACGCGGCTCGAGGGTGAGAGGCGGGGACCGGGCGATGGCCAGGCACTGGGCTGACTTCCAGTACGAGATCTATCTGAACGGGATGGCGGGAGCCGTACCACGGCTGCCCACCGATCTGACACGGCTGGAGGAGCTCACCGAGCAGCGGCTCGGACCGGGTCCCGTGGGCTATGTGGCGGGCAGCGCCGGAGACGGCAGCACCGCCCGTGCCAACCGGGCGGCCCTGCACCGGCGCCGGATCGTGCCGCGGATGCTGCGGGACGTGCACGAGCGGGACCTGTCCGTCGAGGTGCTGGGCCGCCGGCTGCCCGCCCCGCTGGCACTGGCGCCGGTCGGCGTGCTGTCGATCATGCATCCGGACGCCGAGCCGGCCGCCGCCCGGGCCGCCGCCGCGCAGGGCGTGCCGTATGTGCTGTCCTCGGCGTCCAGCACACCCATCGAGCAGGTCGCGGAGGCGATGGGCGACGCCGAGCGCTGGTTCCAGCTGTACTGGGCGAAGGACCGCGAGGTGACGCGGAGCTTCCTGAACCGGGCGAAGGCTGCCGGGTTCAGCGTGCTGGTCGTCACGCTGGACACCCCGCTGCTCGCGTGGCGACCCCGCGATCTCGACCAGGCGTATCTGCCGTTCCTGCACGGCGTGGGCACCGCCAACTACTTCTCCGACCCGGCCTTTCAGGCGGGATTGGCCAAGCCGGTGCACGAGGATCCGAACGCGGCGGTGATGCACTTCGTCGGCATGTTCGCTGACCCCGCCAAGACCTGGCCGGACCTGGCGTTCCTGCGGGAGAACTGGGACGGCCCGATCGTCCTCAAGGGCATCCTGCACCCGGACGACGCCCGGGCCGCCGCCGACGCCGGGATGGACGGCGTGGTGGTGTCCAACCACGGCGGACGCCAGGTGGCCGGCTCCGTCGCGGCGGCCGACGCGCTGCCCGGGGTCGTCGCGGCGGCCGGTGACCGGTTGACGGTGCTGTTCGACAGCGGGGTGCGCACCGGCGACGACGTCTTCAAAGCGCTCGCGCTCGGCGCACAGGCGGTCCTGGTGGGCCGGCCGTACGCGTACGGTCTCGCACTCGACGGCCAGGCGGGCGTGGAGCATGTGATCCGCTGTCTGCTCGCCGAACTCGATCTCACCCTCGCCCTGTCCGGGCACGCCACACCCGCCACCGTCGGACCCGCCGACCTCGTCCTCGTCGAGGAGTCCGCATGACCGCCACGCACACCGGCGGGCGCCCGGCCGGAGCCGGACTTTCGCAGCTGTTCCCCGGCGCGGCGCGCGGCACGGTCGAGTAGGGCGCCCTGGCCGGTGCGGGCGTCGACTTCGTCGACACCGCGGGCCGGGCGCCCCGGGACGTCGTCGGCTAGTGCCGCGGCAGGCAACGTTTGCCCGTCAAGGAGCGGCGTCCGGTGCGTGCTCTCGGCGTGCCGGCCGGAAGCCCTCGTACTGGATGTACTTGGGCTTTCGGCCGGTGCGGCGAGAG
>NZ_JBQQCE010000448.1:0-8067 GCF_052245645.1 Streptomyces sp. KR55
CCGCGATCGCCTGCCCGACACCTACCGAGCCATCGCCAGCCTTGTCTCCGACCGTACTGTCACCACCTGAAAGCAGGCCACCCCCAGGCCAGACACGGCCCACCCGCTATCACGCACCAACTCGTTATGGTGCGGCGGCATGAACTGACGGACGCACAGTGGCAGAAGATCGAGCCGTTACTGCCCGCCAACGGCAAGCCCGGCGGGCAGTAGGCCGATCACCGCAGAGGGATCAACGGGGTGTTGTTCAGGGCCCGTACCGGTGTGCCCTGGCCGGATCTGCCCGAGCGGTACGGACCGTGGCAGACCGTCTACGAGCGGCATCGCCGCTGGTCGGCGGACGGGACCTGGCAGCGGATCCTGGCAGAGTTACAGATCGAGGCCGATGCCACCGACCCCGACAGCCAACTGGCCAAGGCCGTCGAGGAGGAGACCCGGCCGCGCACACGGGAATAGGCGGTGAACATCGACTCCACCTCCTGCCGGGCGCACCAGCACGCGGCCGGGGCCCGCCACCGGCCGCCGCGCGACTTCTCGCAAAAAGGGGCGGTGCGCGTGTGGAGGCCGATGGGCGGGAGGCACTGGGACGCTCGCGGGGCGGACTGACCAGCAAAGTCCATCTGCTGTCCGACGACCGGGCCCGCCCGCTGACCTGGCAGACCTCGCCGGGTCAGCGGGGCGACAGCCTCATGTTCATCCCTGTGCTGGAGGGCTTACGGATCCGGCGACACAGTCCGGGGCGACCTCGCGTCCGCCCGGATCGAGTCCGCGGCGACAAGGCGTACTCCAGCCGCGACAACCGCGCTTATCTGCGCAGACGGGGAGTCAAGGCAACCATTGCCCAGCCCGATGACCAGCGGGCCAAGCGCCAGCGCAAGGACCGCGCCGGCGGACGTCCGCCGGCCTTCGACAAGACGCAATACCGCCGCCGCAGTGCCGTCGAGCGGTGCGTGAGCAAGTGGAAGCAGTTCCGTGCTGTCGCCACGCGCTACGACAAACGCGACTACATCTTCAACGGCACCCTGACCGTCACGGCGATCGTCATCTGGCTCCGCGACACCGTCCAAGAGCCATCAGAAGCGCCCTAGGCCGGGGCACCTCACGGACCGAGGGTCCCGCCATCTTCAGCGCCGACGCAGCCGACAGGCCAGGACTGCCTGACGAGCCAAGACCCGCACAGTCGCCACGGCAGGCGGTCGCACCCCGCCCTCGAGCACGGCGCCGCCCTTGCGTCGAAGGGCCTCAAGTCGCAGCTTCTGTACGGAAATCAGGGCCCTCACGAACGGCCGGAACTCGTCCTCGACCAGGTCGGGGAGCGCCTGACACGCGTTGAGTGCATCGCCCGCGAGTCTTGCTTGGGCGCTGACCAGCAGACCGACCGCTGCGGCATCGGGCGGCTGCATTCGCAGGTCCTCAGGTTTCAGCCCGTGCTCGGCAAGTGTGAGGTGCGGGATGCCGACCTTGCCCCCCTCAGCGTCCTCGCGCAGGTCCGCGAGGTGATCGATGCGCTGCCAGGCCTCGATCAACTTCCGGCAGCCCTGGTGAAAGGGCGCGTCCCGGTCGGACCTGGGTGGCGGCGCGAAGAGCGAGGCCGTGAGCATCAGCGCGGGCAACGAGTACCTGTCCACGTAGGCCTGGAAGTCGCCTTCGGTAGCGAAGCCGGTCCAAGTGGCCTCGACCGATGCTCCGTCGAGGAAGTCCCTCACCCGGGAAGCCATGTGCTGATGGCGCCGCACGGTGTCGGCCAAGGCCCTGAGCGTGGAATTGCCAGAGCCCTGGTTCAGGGCCTCCTCGACCTCGTGGTCCCACGAACGAAGGGCTTCCTGGCGGGTGTCCACGTCCCCGAAGTCAATCAGCTCGTCCGTCTCGTGCATGAAAGCGACGGCTGCAACGACTGGCGGGTGAAGACGCGGTGGGAGCAGCAGTCGCGCGGCGAGGTACGCGTGGGGATCGAACCGCCGGACTAGTCGGCGCTGAGCGTCGTAGTCCTGACGTAGCTGCGGATCCTGGATGCCGGCGTGGGCCAGGGCTGCGGACCATCTGGTCACTGTTCTCCTGGAGAGCGGGTGTTAGCGGGTGAGAAGGCGGCGAGCCGTACGCAGCAGAATGCGCGGATGTGTGAGCGCGCGCGGATGCTGCACCATGTTGACGACGTCCATATAGACCCGGTTGATCTCCGGGTCAGTGACGGACGCCTCTGCGATTCGATCCGCAGTCCAACGCAGGACCGGATAGGCGCGTGGGTACGGGCCAGTCACGTGGGGCTGGGCCAGGTCTGCGGTGGTGCACAGCTGCCATGCGGCATCCACGACGACCTTGGCTCGCCGAAAATACCCCCGGGCGGGTTCGTGAGGGTTGGCGCCGGAGCGCAGGTGCGCGGCGAGCGACGAGGCTTGGAGAGTTGCAAGGGTGAGCCCTTGCCCGTAGATGGGATTCACCGACGCCACAGCATCGCCGAGTGCCACCAAGCCGCCGGGAAATCGTGGCAGAGGGGTGAACTGACGTCGCTGGCTCTCGCGGAAGTGGAATGTGTCGATGCCACCCTCCAACTCACAGGTCTGGGCCACCTCCTGCAAGGGAGTGACACACCGCCGCATCCTGGCGAGGAAGGCCTCGGGGTCCCGGGTCGGCCGGTAGTCGGCGTAGCCAACAAGTACGACGGCCCATCTGTTGTCCTCGACGGCGGTGAGGGCCCCCGGTTCAGACAGCGTCGGCTGGTAGTTGGACGCCGGACCAGGAGAGGAGTGGGCAATCACCGTGTCTGGCAGCTCGCCGTTCCGGCGGAATGAGGCGGTGGCGTAACCCAGATCGACCCTCATCCGCTCCAGAGACGGGGCCGGCCAGCCCGCTTGCTCAAGCCACGAGCCAAGGCGGCTTGAGCGCCCCATGGCGTCAACGACGAGGTCGGCCTCCAGCTCATGCGTTGCACCGTCCCCCTCGCTGCGGAACCGGACCCCCCGAACGCGGTTATGAGGCAGGAGCAGGCCGCTGGCCCGGCCCGTTACGAATCGCACCCCCGGGAGGGAGCCAACGTGCTTGCGTACGCTCCGCTCAAGGAAGGGGCGTGTGGCGCCGATCATCTGGGCGTCGTCCACTGGAGCCTTGAGCGCGCCGTCAACATAAAACTGGATCGCTGGCCCCTTGCCGAGGCGGGCGCCGCCGGACACCAGGTCGTCCGTGATTCCGGGAAACCAGCGTTCCAACTGTCGGTGCCCCATAGCAAGGAGAGCATGCAGCTGCTGCCGATGGGGGGCGCCAGGGCCGGTTCCCTCGTCGTGCAGGGAGTCTGGCTCTAGGACGACAACGTCTTCGGCGAAGTCCCTCAGCACCCGTGCGGCGAACAGGCCGCCGAAACTTCCCCCGATAACAACAGCCCTGCGCACGCTTCTCCCCCCAGGGGCCTGCCACGGCCCGGCACTGGTCCATTGGTGCGCGCCCTTCCAGGCGCAGCTGAGCTCGGGCCGAGCCTACCTGGCCTCTGCATCTGCCCGGGATGGCAGTTCACCATCGGCGCTCGGCCCCTGCAGGCCGTGCACCGAGATCCGCACGAGTGGGGTTGCCAGAGCACCCGCTACGCGGATCAGGCGTGTCCTTTCCTCATCTGCCGCCGTGGCCTGTCCGGGAAGCGTGTACACAGCCCGGTGGGGAGACGGTGTCGCGTCGGCGGCATCGCCACTCTGCGTGCGGGCGTCTTGGAGGCGGCCGACCGCGTGCTGCAGCACGGCTGCCGTGACAGCAGCCTCCAGTTCTTGGGCCGAAAGACCCCTCTCACCCAACCCCACCCTTTCACGGACGGATTCATCCCTGAGGGCTTCGCTGTGCAGTCCCTCAAGTGCCTTGGCAGCCTCGTCAGTCATCCATGGCCGCAGCGCCCGGATGCCGTCGAGAATCTCGATGATTCGCCGGTGCAGGCTGAAGCGGACATTTAAGACCCGGTTCGGGCGCGCGCTGCCGGAGAACGCGAGGCGTTCGTCCACACTGGCAACCACGAGATCCCACAGCGGTTCCAGGGCCAGAATGTCTCGGCGCTCACGCAACCACACACTCACAGCTGCGCCGGACATGGCGTAGCAGATCCCTACGCACCCGACGACGCCGAAGGCTGACCCGAGCACGCCCACGGAATCGAGCTGGTGATGTCCCATAGCGGCAGCAACGATGGCAGGTGCTGAACAGGCCACGTAGCCGAAAACTATGACCATGCTGCGGCCGAACCACACCAGAGCGTGCGCGATGCCCTCGTCATCGGGACGGGCGCGTCGTGAGCGAGACCAAGTGTGCAAGGTTCCGCAGGTGAGCATCGTGAGGAAGACAGCGAGGAAGGCCAACACGAAGGGCTCGTCCGCCTGCTCCGTATTGAACTTCAAAGGGTCGGCGGGGCCGCTGAGGTCAGCGCTCAGGAACGCGACGGTCATCACCACGATGGCCAGGGCGTAGGCCGCTGACCACCCCACGAGTGCGGTGCGTGCACTGTGGGATCCATCCCGGCGAGTTGATGTCCAGATGATCGTTTGAAGCTGCGAGAGACCGAAACACATCAAAATTGCCACGTAGATCGGCAGTGTGGCAAACCATCCCTGACCAAAGGCAGACCCGGTGGTTGTGTAGCCAAGCGGCGAGGCCAGAACGTAGGTAGCACCCGCGACGGTGAGGTTGGCGGTCATAAGGGCGAGTGTGGGTGTGGGCTCGCGCCGGAAGGCGATGCCCTTCCACGCTGCCAGGAACAAGAACGCGGCAGCCATGAGCAGGTAGATGATGGTGACTAGGGAATCAGACACCAGTCCCCCTGCGGTGAGCAAAGGTAGCTGCCAGCCCGTCCTGCCCCTTGCCGCGCCGCAGTGCGAGGTGACGCTCCAGCATCACCGTGGCGAAGGCCTCAACGCGCCGCTCCCTGTCGGTGGCATAGTGCGATCTCCTAAAGATCTTTACGACGCCGTCGGGGTTGAGTGCTGGCGCGCACTGCTGAACTAATTCTCTGGAGACGGGGTCGTCCGCGTCGGCATGTGTGCCGCAGTCCTGTTCCTCGTCATCCAGAAGAAAATGCCCCAGTTCATGGAGGATCGCATGGAACCGGGTCAGCTCATTCGCTGTCTCGTCCACCACGATGTAGTCACGCGCTGGGGTGGAAAAGCAGAAAGCGCTGACACCCGACGGCAAGGGCTGGGACATCACTCTGATGGACTGCCCGCGTCGGGCGGCCACGACTTTCACCAAGCCCTGTATATCCTCTACTCCCGATAGTCCGATGTCCTTGCGGATGATCCTGGCCATCCTGCGCATCTCGCGGTGGACGGCAAGCTGCTCTCGGAGGATTGCCATCCTCTTGCGGGGGCGGGAAGAGTCAGGCGGTCCAACCTGATCCGCGTATGTATGGTGCGTCGCTCCGTTCACCTCTCGGCCCTCCGGACCGTGTCGGGACCTGCGCCCCAGAAACTCACAAAACGTCAGTTTGGTATCTCGGCGGCGCACCTGCCTGGCCGACCTTTCCGGGTGTCGACATGGAATCCCGCACGGGCGGTAGTGCTGCAGGACGGCTGCCAAGCACGTCGCCGCGGTCCTCAGCGCGCCATGCCGACTCCGCCATCCACCAGGATCACGGCGCCGTTGATGTCCCCGTGGCCAACTATGCTCGTCGCCGAGCCCTTCAAGGTGCCAGGTGGACGATACAGGACCGCAGTGTCAACCCGCAGACGATAGAGCGGTGGGACTCCTTGAGCAGTGCCGACAGCGCTTAGATGGCGAAGTACCTGCACACGAGCATGGGCGGACTCACCCGAAAGCCTCAGGATGCCGATGTCGAACCGCGGCAACTGGAAGGCGACTTCCGCAATCGTCGACGGAGGGGTGGGGAACTGCATATAGACGGGGACCCGTTCCCCGGCGTTGAGGGACACAATGCCGGTCGTGGTCAGCGGGCGCCCTTCGGTGTCCCGCAGAACGTAGTAACGCCTCCTGTTCGCGGAGTCGACGAGCGTGGCTCCGCCCAGCAACTGGCCGCGACGATGAACCTCGGCGTTGTGACCGCGAAGCGCGGCCGACACCACAGCCGTCTCAGTCCCGTCGTTGGTCAAGCCCGAGACACTCACGATGGCCTACCACTAGCCTCGATCTTGCATGAGGGTTCGTCAGCTTGCTGGCGAGCCCTTTCAGCTTGGTTCGAGGCGGAGATTTCTGCGGGTGGGCAGGTCGGTGGCCCGGCTGTCGCGTCGGGTGGCGCCGGCTTCCACGCTCCGGTGTGGTGGTGTGGTTCGTAGGGACAGGGAACGCTGCTGGTCAGCCGGGGTTCGGCAGTGCGTGCAGCCGGTTGAGGGCGTCTGTGATCACATGGGTCCAGGGCCAGTGCCGGGCCAGGCGGAGGATGCGGCGGCGTCCGGTGGTGACGAGCTGGGCGGCGGCGGAGAACAGCCGCAGCCGCAGGCGCTTGATCTCCCAGAGCTGGGCAGGGCCGGTCAGGGCGAGCATCGGCATCCAGGCGAGCAGGTCGAGGGCGATCTGGACGATCTCCAGCCAGATCTGGTTCTGCGCGGCGTCGTGCAGGGGCAGGTTGCGCAGGTCGGTGGAGCGGGCGGCGCGGATGCGGTCCTCAGCGCGGGCCCGCTGACGGTGCCGCAGCTCCAGCTCCGCGATCTTCTGGCCGGTGGTGTTGGTGGCGAAGCAGGTCAGGCGCATCCCATCGGCATCGGTGAAGCGCAACTGGGCACCGGGGTGCGGGCGTTCCTTGCGGACGATCAGCCGTATCCCCTTGGGCCAGCCGGTCAGGCAGTCGCTGCCGGCGTCGATCTCGGCGGCCCAGGCGCCGTCGCGGATCTCGCCGTCCGGTGTCCACGCCGACGCCGGGATCTTCAACATGGCCTGGTGGATGGCGTCGGTGATGGTCATCCCGACCGAGTACGACAGCCACCGCCCGCGGGCCGCCAGCCAGGCGACGAACTCATGGGTGCCACCGCCGGAGTCGCAGCGGATCAGCGTCTGCCGTCCGCGCCGGTACTTCTTGGGCAACTGGGACAGGGCCAGCCTCGCGGCCTCGATGTGGTCGACGGCGGTATTGGAGCCGGCGTTCCCGGGCCGCAGCAGGCCCACGACCGGTTCCCCGGACCCGCCGCGGCCGTGGTCGGCGAACCCCATCAGCGGGTGGTGCCCGAACGTCTTCTTCCAGGTCGCGGCCGCGTCCTGCTTGTCGGAGTGCGCGATGACCAGCACCCCGTCCAGGTCCACGATCACCTGCCCACCGGCGTCCGGCGCTGTGTCACCGGCCAACGTCCAGACGTGTTCGCGTACTTCGGCCCGGGCGGCGCGGATCGCCGCCAGGGCCCGCTTGCCGCCAGCGGCGAGTGTGTCGATGAGCCGGCTTGGGGCGGGACACCCCCGACATGTAGGCGCCGATGCCGCGCCGGTTGATCGTGCCGCCGGGGATGATCCGCGCGTTCGCCGGAGGCGTGGGGATCTTCCGCTTCGCGCGCCTGCTCTGGTCTCCGCCGATCAAGTGCGTGTTGTCGATCTTGGCGGCGCAGTCGTCGCCCTTGACCTCGTCGAACGGGCGGCGGCAACCCTTGCAATACACCTCGAGCGCGTCAACGCGCTGCCCCTCGGAGGCCTTGAAGCTGCCACGGTAGTCGGCGACGCTCGCGATCTTCGGGGTGACCTCGATCTCGGCCGCTACGACCCAGACGTGGGACAGGTCCGGAGCCTCCTCCTCGGAGGCCGGTGGCTCCGGCGGGGAAGCGGTCTTCTGCTCAGGTTCGGTCGCCTCGGGCTTGAGCCAGGAGAACAGGCTCTCTTGCAGCTGAGAGCGGCCGGTCTCGGGCGAAAGGGGGGGCTGTCGCGGTCGTCACCGTTCCTTCGGATCACTGCGGGGTCGACGTAAAGCGCAACCCCTTTCACTCCCCGAACGTCAACGGCCGCGATCTGTTACACCACATGGCTGTGCCCCGGGCGATGTACTTGAGTTCTAGTGGTCGTCGCAACACCCCAGCTCAAGGGGTGCGATGGACTTCGAGATTCGCGAGGACAGACGTGGTGGGGGCGGCCGTCGGCTGACGCGTGAACGGGAGGTATACCTCCAGCTCA
>NZ_JBQQCE010000449.1:0-8061 GCF_052245645.1 Streptomyces sp. KR55
GGCCGGTGTCGGCCGGGGCCCACAGGCGTCTCAGTGGGCCGGTGGTGGCGCCGTGGAGCCCCGTACGACCAGCCGGACGGGAATGTCTCCCTCGGTGGGCTCGCGGCCCTTCAGGACCGCCAGCAGGGCCTTCATGCCTCGCTCGCCGAACAGTTCGGCGTCCAGGCGTACGGTCGTCAGCTCGGGGTCGATGGCGGTGGCCAGGGCCAGGTCGTCGAGGCCGGTGACGGAGATGTCGTCGGGGATGCGCAGGCCGAGGCGTCGGATCGCTTTGTAGGCGCCGGCTGCCAGTTTGTCGTCGTCGCAGATGACCGCGGTGGGGGGGTGGCGCCTGAGGGCGGCCTCGGCGGCGGTCAGGGCGCCCTCGATGGAGATCGGCGCATGGGCCGTGCGCATGGTCGTGCCCGGAACGGCGGCGATGCGGGCGGCGAGTTCCCGGGCGCGTATCTCGAAGGTCCAGGAGGCCACGTCGGCGGCCAGGTGGAGGAAGTTGCGGTGGCCGAGGCCGAGCAGGTGGTCGGTGACCTGGCGGATGCCGTCGGTGATGTCGAGGTTGACGGTTGCCGCGCCGAGGCTGCCTTCGGGGTCGCTGTCGAGCATGACGAGGGGCAGCTGGTCGCCGCGGATGGCGGTGAGGGCGTCTGCGGCCATGGAGGAGGCGATGACGCCGTCGAGGGCGGCCTGTGCGGATGCGAAGGGGTCTCTGGCGGGGCCGATGCCTTCGGGGGAGGGGTAGAGGACGACGCCGAAGCCGTGTTCGGCGGCTACGCGGGCGGCACCGGTGTAGACGCCGGCGAAGAACTCGGTGGTGAGGGCGGGGACCACGAGCAGAACGGTGCGGGTGTGGCCGAGGCGTAGGTTGCGGGCGGCCAGGTTGGGCCGGTAGCCGAGTTCGCGGGCGGCTTCGCGTACGCGCTGTGCGGTTGCTTCCGAGACGCGGCCGCGCCATTTGTCGCCCAGGACCAGGGAGACGGCGGCCTGGGAGACGCCGGCGGCCTGGGCGACGTCCCGGCTGGTGGGGCGGGTGCCGGCTCGTGCCACCTGTGCCTGCTCCTTCGTCGGGGCTTGGTCCGGGCTCGGCCTGGACGTGTGGACAGCGCTCATGGTACGTATGACGGACGACGTTATACGTAAAACCTGGGCGGGAAGGGCGGGGACATGGCCACGGGATACCTGGAGATCCTCAGGGCGAGGCACGCCGCCCGGCTGCTGGTCGGCACGCTGGTGGGGCGGCTGCCCAATGCCACCGCCGCGATCGCGATCGTGCTGTTCATCCGCGCCGAGGGCGGCTCGTACAGCCTTGCCGGGGCGCTGGCGGCGGTCTACGGCGTCGCCAACGCGGTGGGTCAGCCTCTGCTCGGCCGGCTGGTGGACCTGTACGGGCAACCGCGCGTCCAGCTGCCCGCGGCGCTCGCGTCCGCCCTCGCGATGGCCGTGTTCGCCTTCAGCGGCACCGAGGTGCTGCCGCTCTCCTATGTCGCCGTTGCGGGCGCCGGGCTGTTCACCCCGCCTCTGGAGGGCGGTCTGCGGGCGCTGTGGTCCTCTGTGCTGCGCAGGGAGGATCAGGTGCACACCGCGTACGCCATGGACGCGGTGGCGCAGGAAGTGATGTTCACGGTCGGCCCGCTGCTGGTGACTCTGTGCACAGCGCTGTGGTCGGCGCAGGTCGCGCTGCTTGTGCTCAACGTCGTCGGGGTGCTCGGTGCGCTCTCCGTGGTCGTGTCGCCGCCCTCGCGCGCGTGGCGCTCGGCGCCGCGTGAGGCGCACTGGCTCGGTGCGCTGCGTTCACCGGGGCTGCTGGTGCTGCTGGCCGCGTTCCTTTTCGTGGGCGTGGCGCTCGGTTCCATCACGGTTGCCGCCGTGTCGTATGCGGACGACCATGGTGGCGATGCGGTGTACGGCTGGCTGATGGCGGCCCTGGGGCTCGGTGCGCTGGTCGGCGGTGCCGTGTACGGGGCGCGCCGGTGGGCGGGTGCTCCGGAGCGGCGACTGAGGCTGCTGGTCGGCCTTCTGGCGGTGTGTTATCTGCCGCTGATGCTGATGCCGGGTCCTGTCGCCATGACGGCGCTGACGGCGCTCGCCGGTGTGTTTCTCGCGCCTGCCATCGCCTGCGCGTTCGTCATCGTCGACCGGCATGCGCCGAGCGGCACTGTCACCGAGGCGTTTTCCTGGCTTGTGACGACGTTCACGGTGGGTGCGTCGGTCGGAACCGGGCTGGCGGGGCCGGTGGTCGAGTGGGGCGGGGCGCTGTGGGGCTTTGCCGTGCCGGGTGCCGCCGGGGCCGTGTCTCTGCTGGTTCTGCTGGCCACGGGGCGGGTACTCGCAGCTCCCGCCAGGGGGGCGGTCGTTGCGGCCGCGTCGGAAAATGATCCAAATCGTGCTGCCGAACCCCGTTTCAGTTCAGGGGATCGGGCGTAATGTTCAGTCATGGACCGCCGCATTTTCGGGCTGGAGAACGAGTACGGCGTCACGTGCACGTTCAGGGGACAGCGCCGTCTGTCTCCTGACGAGGTGGCGCGGTACCTCTTCCGCCGTGTCGTGTCATGGGGCCGCAGCAGCAATGTCTTTCTGCGGAACGGCGCCCGCCTCTATCTCGACGTGGGCTCGCATCCGGAATACGCGACACCCGAATGTGACAACGTGATCGAACTGGTCACCCACGACAAGGCCGGCGAGCGCATTCTCGAAGGACTCCTGGTGGACGCCGAACGACGCCTGCACGAGGAGGGAATCGCGGGCGACGTCTACCTCTTCAAGAACAACACGGACTCGGCCGGCAACTCCTACGGATGCCATGAGAACTATCTGGTGGCCCGGCACGGGGAGTTCTCCCGGCTCGCGGACATCCTGATTCCGTTCCTGGTCACGAGGCAGTTGCTGTGCGGCGCGGGCAAGGTGCTGCAGACTCCGCGGGGTGCCGTGTACTGCGTCAGTCAGCGTGCCGAGCACATCTGGGAGGGTGTCTCGTCGGCGACGACCCGTTCCCGGCCCATCATCAACACGCGTGACGAGCCGCACGCGGACGCCGAGCGCTACCGGCGGCTGCATGTCATCGTCGGTGACTCGAACATGTCCGAGACGACCATGCTGCTCAAGGTCGGCGCCACCGACCTGGTGCTGCGCATGATCGAGGCGGGCACGGTGATGCGCGACCTGACCCTGGAGAACCCGATCCGGGCGATCCGCGAGGTCAGTCATGACATCACCGGCCGGCGCAAGGTGCGTCTGGCCAGCGGCCGGGAGGCCTCGGCGCTGGAGGTTCAGCGCGAGTACTACGAGAAGGCCGTGGACTTCTGCGAGCGGCGCGGCATCCGCACCGGCACCGTGGAGCAGGTGCTGGAGCTGTGGGGTCGCACGCTGGACGCGATCGAGGCCGAGGACCTGGACCGGATCGACACCGAGATCGACTGGGTCATGAAGTACAAGCTTCTGGAGCGGTACCGGGCCAAGCACAACATGACCATGTCGCACCCGCGGGTCGCGCAGATAGACCTCGCCTACCACGACATCCACCGGCGTCGTGGTCTGTACTACCTGCTGGAGAAGAAGGGCCAAGCGGCCCGGATCTGCGACGACTTGAAGATCTTCGAGGGGAAGTCGGTTCCGCCGCAGACCACTCGGGCCCGGCTGCGCGGCGACTTCATCCGGCGGGCGCAGGAGCAGCGCCGGGACTTCACCGTCGACTGGGTCCATCTCAAGCTCAACGACCAGGCTCAGCGCACGGTGTTGTGCAAGGATCCGTTCCGCTCGGTGGACGACCGGGTGGAGAAGCTCATCGCCGGTATGTGAGCAACGCGTTTCGGCCCGATCGCCGGAACGCAACACGGGCGCCGTACGTTTACCGTACGGCGCCCTTCTCACGCCGTAGAGTTGCGCGCACGCCATCAACAAGATCGACCGATTACGAGGCCCCCACCGTGCGCCGACGCTCACTTCTCATCGCGGTCCCCGCTGGACTGGTCACGCTCGCCGGATGCGGCGACGACGACGGCGGGGCCGACTCGGCCGAGGCCACCGACACCGCGTCGCCGTCGGCTCCCGCGACGTCCGCTGCGCCGCCGCCGAAGATCGTGGACGGTCCGCTGCCGGCCATCACCGCGGGGACGAAGTTCGACGAGAAGCCGACGGTGGCCAAGGGCAGCGGTGAGCCGTCCAAGAACCTTGCGGTGAAGACGGTCATCGCGGGCGGTGGCCAGACCGTCGCGGAGAACGACTACATCCAGGCCAACTACCTCGGCCAGATCTGGGACACCGCAAAGGTGTTCGACAACTCCTACGACCGCAAGACGCCGCTGGTCATCCAGCTCGCGCCGGGCGGCATCATCGATGGCTGGCGCTATGGGCTGACCGGCAAGAAGGCCGGCAGCCGTGTCCAGATGTCCGTGCCGCCCACCTGGGGCTACGGCGAGCAGGGCAACTCGCAGGCGGGCATCAAGGGCACCGACACGCTGGTCTTCGTCGTCGACATCCAGGCCACGTTCAACGCGAAGAGCTCCGCCAAGGGCACCCAGGTCGCGCAGGACAACGTGGACGTGCCGAAGGTCGGCACGAACACGGACGGCAAGGCGCCCTCCATCGAGATCCCCAAGGCCGACCCGCCGACGAAGCTCGTGGCGAACTACATCCTCGAGGGCGACGGTGCCGAGGTGGGCGCCGAGGACAGTGTGCTCGTGCAGTACCGGGGCGTGTTCTGGGACGGGGGCAAGGAGTTCGACTCGACGTACGGCCGGAAGGCGCTGACCTCGTTCTCGCTCCAGCAGGTCGTCAAGGGCTGGGCGCAGGGCCTGACCGGCAAGAAGGTCGGCAGCCGCGTCCTCATCGTCATCCCGCCGGACCTGGGGTACGGGGACAACCCGCCGAGCGGCAGCGACATCAAGAAGGACTCCACGCTGGTCTTCTCGGTGGACATCCTGGCCAAGATGTGAGACGGGCCGGGCCGCCGTGACCGGCCTTGACCGGTCTCGACCGGCGGCCGACGAGGCGTGTTCGCCGGTGGGATGCAAGACTGTCCGAGTTGCCTTGTCGTACACCAGCAGGAGCTAGAGACGTGAGCATCGAGAAGCCCGAGATCGACTTCCCGGGCGGCGAGCCCCCGGCGGACCTCGAGATCAAGGACATCTGGGAGGGCGACGGGCCTCAGGCCAAGGCGGGCGACACCGTCTCCGTCCACTACGTGGGCGTGGCCTTCTCCACCGGCGAGGAGTTCGACGCGTCCTGGAACCGCGGCACGCCGCTGCAGTTCCAGCTCGGCGTCGGTCAGGTCATCGCCGGCTGGGACCAGGGCGTGCAGGGCATGAAGGTCGGTGGCCGCCGCCAGCTGACCATCCCGGCGCACCTCGCGTACGGTGACCGCGGTGCCGGTGGCGGCCGTATCGCCCCCGGTGAGACCCTGATCTTCGTCTGCGACCTGGTCGCCGTCTGATCGGACGTGATCAGCTGGGGCCCATGCCTGTTCGGGCATGGGCCCTCGGCTTTTGCCGTGACACTCCGGAGCGGTACGGTCATCCGGCAGAAGCACCATAGGGAAGGGCGTCGATGGCCATTGCCAAGGCCGAGCGGCTGATGAACCTGGCGCTGTGTCTGCTCGGGACACGGCGACCGCTCAGCAAGCGCGAGCTTCGGGAGTCCATCGAGGCCTATCTCGAAGCGGGCAGCGACGACTCCTTCAACCGGATGTTCGAGCGGGACAAGGACGATCTGCGCGAGCTCGGACTGGTCATCGAGACGGTGGAGAACCTCGACGGCGAGGTCGGCTACCTGGCCCGTCGGGACAGCAACCGGCTGCCACCCATCACCCTCGACGCCGAGGAGGCCGCGGCCCTCGGGCTCGCCGCCAAGGTCTGGCAGCAGGCCAGGCTCGCGGGGGCGGCGAGCGGCGCACTGCAGAAGCTGCGTGCCGCCGGGCTTCCCGAGGACGTCGACCCGTACGAGGCCCATGGCGCGCTGGAGCCGCGTATCCCCGTGCACGAGGCCGCGTTCGAGCCGCTGATGCTGGCCTGCCGCGACCGCCGCCCGGTCGCCTTCGAGTACCGCAAGGCCACGGCCGCCCGCCCCGAGGCCCGGCATGTCGAGCCGTGGGCGCTGGAGTGCTGGCGCGGGCACTGGTACCTGGCGGGCTGGGACCGGGATCGCGGTGCGGAGCGGGTCTTCCGGCTGTCCCGGATCACCGGCAAGGTGCGCACCCGCAGTGGCCGGTTCACCGCCGAGGTGCCCGATGTCGTCACCGTCCGGGAGACCGTCGCGAGCTGGGCGGGGGAGACCGCCGACCGCAGCGCGCTGATCCGGCTGCGCTCGGGTGCGGGGTACCCGCTGCGGGCGAGGGCCACCTCCGTGCGGGAACTCGGCGACGGCTGGGACGAGTTGGAAATTCCGTACGGCCACGGGCTGGACGCCTGGCTGGTGGAGTTCGGGCCGGACGTGGTGGTCGTGGAGCCCGCCGAGCTGCGGGCCGATGTCGTGGACCGGCTGCGTGCCGTGGCCAAGGGCTGAGGGGGAGCGGAAGAAGACAGTGGCTGGCAAACCGGTCAGGCCCGCGAACGCCATCGACCAGACCCGGCGGATGCTCTCCCTGGTGACGTATCTGAAGGAGCGCCCCGGCGCCCGGGTCGAGGACGTCGCCCGCGCCTTCGGCATCACCGAGGAGGAACTGGTCTCCGACCTCGACGTACTGCCCATGTGCGGCACCAGCTTCCGCGGCGGTGACCTGCTCGACATCGACACCGACGGCGAGCGGATCTGGTGGCACAACCCCGCCGCCCTCGGGGCGGATGCGGCCGAGCCGCTGCGGCTGGCGGCCGACGAGGCGACCGCGCTGCTGGTGGCCGCCCGTGCCGTCTCCACCCTGCCCGGCCTGCGCGAGAGCGACCGGCAGGCGCTGCTGCGCGCCACCGCCAAGGTGGAGGCGGCGGCCGGTGAGGCGGCCGGTGCCAGCTCCCGGCTGTCGGTGACCTTCGAGTCGGAGGGCGGTGTGTTCGCGGACGTCGACCGGGCGATCTCGGAGCGTCGCCGGCTGTGGATCCGCTACTACTCGCCGGCCCGCGACGAGGTCACCGAGCGCGAGGTCGACCCGATCCGCCTGGTCAGCGTCGGTCACACCTATGTGGAGGGTTGGTGCTACCGGTCCGAGGCGCGCCGCACCTTCCGGCTCGACCGCGTCGCCGAGATCAGGGTCCTCGACGAGCCGTCCGCGCCGCCGGAGATCGAGCTGCGGGACCTGTCCGAGGGGCTGGTGCAGCCCGCGGCCGAGGACCCGGAGGTCGTGGTCGAGGTCGGCCCGGGCGGCCGCTGGGTCGCCGAGTACTACCCCCACGACAGTGCGGATGAGCTTGCGGACGGCGGGCTGCGTATCACCCTGCGCACCCCCGACCCGGCGTCGCTGCGCCGCCTCGCGCTGCGCCTCGGGCGCGACGGGCGCATCGTCGCCCCGCGGGAGCTGGCCGACAGCGCCCGGCAGGCGGCCCGCGAGGCCCTGGCGGCGTACGACGGGCTCGAGGCGCGGGCCGCGGATCCGGGGCAGGCAGTACAACGGGCACACGACGGGCAGGAGCAGGGACTTTGAGCGAGTCGGCGGCGTCTGGGGTGCGGGGTATGTCGGTGGCGTCCGCGTTCGCGGGGATGAGAAGCGTGACTCCCGTGGTGTTCAGAGCCGGCTGCCCGGACTGCCGGGGCCGCTTCGAGCTCACCGCGAGCGCCCTGCGCCTGGCCATCGGCGCCACGAGCCGCACCACCTTCTACTCGTTCACCTGCCCCGAGTGCGGCGCGTCCGTGCGCAAGCCGGCCGGCGAGCGCATCGTCGAACTGCTCACCGGAGGCGGCGTCAGCACCCTGCGGCTGCACTCCACGGCTTGAGGGCCTGTCCGGCGGATCATGCCGCAGACGCGGGGGCCGGCACGCCCTCCCCCACTCTCGGCTTCGCTCGAGCGGGAGGTGCCCCCACCGGCGTTGTCGTCGGTCGCCGACTCCCCCACGCTCGGCTTCGCTCGCGCGGGGGGACCCCCATCGCCCCCGCTCACCTGCGCTTGTAGGGTGCCGACGACTTCCTGCGACCTGATCCGCCGGACA
>NZ_JBQQCE010000045.1:0-32552 GCF_052245645.1 Streptomyces sp. KR55
TGCCCTCGCCCCGGTCGTCGCGGTCGTCGGGCTCGTCCAGCTCGTCCATGCGGCCGGTCCAGCGGCGCTCCTGTGCCTCGACCGCGGAGCGGTAGGCGGCGAGCAGCTCGTTGCCGGCCGCTGCCAGGTGGTCGAAGACATCCGGGTTGCGTTCGATGACGGGCTCGACGGCGGCCTTCGCCTGCTGGACGACCTGCTGCAGCACCTGCTGGGCGGCGGGCCCGGCGACCGCCCCGAGCAGTGGGGACTGCAGGCCGGACAGCTTGTCCGCGACGGTGTCGACGAGCCGGCGCAGCTCCTCGGCGGCCGAGCCCGCGGGCGGGCCGTACTGGCCGCGGATGCGGGCCTTCTCCGCTGCGAGGTCCTCGGCACACGCGGTCGCCCAGGCGTCGTCGTCGGTGACCGGCGGCACCTCGTCGGCCGCCTGCTCCTGAGCGGCGTCGGACGGGGGGCGCTCTTCGCTCATGGCGGACTCCTGACTACGGCTTGTCCCTACGACGTTACCCGAACGGCCCCAGGGCCTGTCCGGCGGTTCCTGTCGCAGACGCGGGGTCCGGCACGCCCTCTGCGCCAATCAGTCACCGCCGGTTTCCTGCGACCTGATCCGCCGGACAGGCCCTAGCCGCTTCACCGTGCCGCGGGCCACAGCCCGGGGTCCGGTGCGAAGCGGATGCGTAGCTCGTCGTCGCGCAGGGCCGCGCCGTCGACGGTGCAGCGGCGCAGGGCGGACGGCAGTGGAAGGACTCGGCGGAACTGTCCGGCGGTGACGACGAGTTCGTCGCCGCGCCGGACGAGGTCGAGTTCGTCGCGTACGGCTCCGGGCAGCGGGATGTGCCAGACGAGCACGCCGTCCGGGGCGAGCCGGTCGACGACGGGCCAGTCGACCCTGGCGTCGGCGGGCCCGGCCTCCGGTACGGCGAGCGCCAGCAGATCGTCAGGGCCGCGCGGGTCGCGGCCCAGGTGGGCGACGGTGTGGACGTCGTACGACGTCTGCCACTCGTCGATGACCTTGCGCTGCTGGGCGAGCGGACCGGCGAGCCAGCCGTCCCCTCCCTCTTCCGGGAACACCCGGTTGGCGATCAGCCGGTCCGGGCGCAGGCCGCGCAGGGCGAGGCCGAGGGCGGCGGTGTGGACGGCTTCGGCGCCCGCCGGGGAAGGTTCGGCGACCAGCCGTACGGTCGTGTCCCGGTCCGCGAGGACCGCCTCCACGGCGGCGAGTTCGACGTCCCAGCGGGCGGCCGTCTCGTACAGCCACTCCGCAGGCATGGGGACGCCGGCGAGCCGGCCGAGGACGGGGCGCAGGGCGCGGGCCGCCTGGCGTTCGGGCGGGAGCAGACGGCGCAGATAGCGGCGGAGCTCCTCAGGGAGGGCGAGCAGGGCGAGGGCGTGCGGGAGGGACGGCAGGTCCACGACGAGGAGGTCGTGGCTCTCGGCGAGGGCGGCGTCGCGCAGGGCGCGGAGTACGGCGATCTCCTCGGCGCCGGGCAGGGGGGTGAGCTCCTCCGGGTCGAGGCGGGAGGCGCCGAGGAGGTCGAGGGCGGCGGAGGCGCGGTCCTGGAGGGCGGCGAGGTCGTCCCGGAAGCCGGCGGCCGGGTCGGGGCGCCAGGCGGCGAGGTGCGGGGCGATCTCGACCGGGGCCGGGCCGGTCGCCGCGCCCAGGGTCGCGCCGAGGGTGTCGGTGCGGTCGGTGCTCAGGAGGAGGGTGCGGGTGCCCTCGCGGGCGGCGGCGAGCGCGGTGGCTGCGGCGACGGTGGTACGGCCGGTGCCGCCTGGGCCGGTGATCAGGATGGTGCGCATGGGGCTGAACGGTACCGGGGGGTTGGGCGTGGGACTGGTTCCGTGGCCCGGCGGTGCGGCTGAGTGGGGGCCGGTGGGGGGTGGGGTTGCGCAGCCCGGCGCTGACGGGGTGCCGCCCGCGCCCACCCGTGCCGCCCTGGGGGTCCCCCCAGGCCCTTAAGGCACTGGGGGAGGCACGAATGCCCGCGGACTACGTGGGAGAGCTACTCCCCCGACTCCACGCGCTTCTTCAGGCCCGCCAGAGCTCGGTCGATGATGACCTTCTCGGCCTTGCGCTTGATCATGCCCAGCATGGGGATCTTGACGTCGACGGTGAGCTGGTAGGTCACCTCGGTGGCGCCCGTGCCCGCCGGCTTCAGAAGGTACGAGCCGTCCAGCGACCGCAGCATCTGGGACTTCACCAGCGTCCAGGAGACCTCGTGGTCGCCGGTCCAGGTGTACGCCAGCACCTGGTCGTCCTTGATCGCGCCGGCGTCCATGACGAGGCGGACCTGCTCGGCGCGTCCCTGGGCGTCGGTCTCGAGGACCGCGGCCTCCTTCACCTCACCGGTCCAGTCCGGGTAGCGGGCGAAGTCGGCGATCACCGCCATGACGTCGGCCGGGTACGCCTCGATCTCGATGCTCGAGCTGGTGTGTTCCGCCATCGCCGTGGCTCCTCCAGATGCGGTCCGGCAAGAGGTGGTCGTGCGCACGTGTGTGCAGCGTGAAGGCTACCGCGCGCCGACCGGCCCGACGTCACCCCTACCTGGGCATACCGGAGGCGGACTCACCATTCCAGCGCCCACGGCCGCCCCGTCCCGGCGAAGTGCCCCACGTTCACGCACTCGGTCGCCCCGATCCGCATCCGCCGGACGAGCGGCTGGTGCACATGGCCGAAGAGTGAATAGCGGGGCCGGGTGCGGCGGATGACGTCGAGCAACGCCCGGCTGCCCCGCTCGAAGCGCCGCGCCACCGTGTCGTAGACCAGCTCCGGCACCTCCGGCGGGATGTGCGTGCACAGCACGTCGACCTCGCCCACCGCCTTGATCTTCGCCGCGTACTCCTCGTCGCTGATCTCGTACGGCGTCCGCATCGGTGTGCGCAGCCCGCCGCCGACGAAGCCGAAGACCCAGCCCCCGATCTCCACCCGCTCCCCGTCGAGCACGGTCGTGCCGGGACCGGCGTACTCCCGCCACAGTGGCGGCATGTCGACATTGCCGTAGGTGGCGTACGTCGGCGTGGGGAACGCGGCGAACAGTTCGGCGTACTGCTTGCGCACCGCCTGTTCGATCACCGCCGCCCGGTCCTCCCCGACCCCGGCCCACAGCCGGGCACCGAACTTGCGTGCCTCCTCGTAGCGGCGGGCGGTGCGCAGGGCGACGATGCGGTCCGCGTTCTCGACGCCGAACAGGTCGGGGAAGATGCCGCGCGAGTGGTCGGCGTAGTCGAGGAAGAGGACCAGGTCCCCGAGGCAGACGAGCGCGTCCGCACCGTCCCCGGCCCGTGCCAGGTCACGCGCGTTGCCGTGCACATCGCTGACCACGTGGATGCGCGTCCTGCGGTTGCCGGCTGGTGTGGGTGCCATGGCGATCAAGGGTAGGCGTGTGGGACATACGTGAACAGTGGCGGCCGGACCTGCGATTACTCGCCAGTGGGGAAATCCGTGGACTACTGTGCGCGCAGGAATACCAATCAGTGTGACGCAGCGAACATCTCGCCGGGCCCCCCTGTCGTAGACGCCATACCGGCGGGTAACGTCCGGGCAGTCCAGTCGTGCTCAGGTTTTCAACAAGTGGGCCCCTACGGCTCATGCTGGATCCCTGAGCACCTGCCCGAGCCTTGGACCGGACCGTCGCATCACACAACGTCGTGGCGCCGGCGCCCTATGAGGAGCAGCAGTCTTGCGCGAGTTCAGCCTTCCGGCTTTGTACGAGGTCCCCTCGGACGGCAACCTGACCGACATCGTCCGCAGAAACGCCGCGCAGCATCCCGACGTCGCCGTGATCGCCCGCAAGGTCGGCGGCAGCTGGCAGGACGTGACGGCCACCGCCTTCCTCGCCGAGGTACGAGCCGCCGCCAAGGGGCTCATCGCCGCCGGCGTCCAGCCGGGCGACCGGGTCGGCCTGATGTCCCGGACGCGTTACGAGTGGACGCTCCTCGACTTCGCGATCTGGAGCGCGGGCGCGGTCACCGTGCCGGTGTACGAGACCAGTTCGCCGGAGCAGGTGGCCTGGATCCTCGGCGACTCGGGCGCGACGGCCTGCCTCGTGGAGCTGGACGGGCACGCGGCCGCCGTCGAGTCGGTGCGCGACCGGCTGCCCGCCCTCAAGCACGTCTGGCAGATCGAGGCCGGCGGTGTCGAGGAGCTGGGCCGCCTGGGCAGGGACCTCAGCGACGACACGGTCGAGGAGCGCAGCTCGCTGGCGAAGGCCGACGACCCGGCGACGATCGTCTACACCTCCGGCACCACCGGCCGCCCCAAGGGCTGTGTGCTCACCCACCGCAGCTTCTTCGCCGAGTGCGGCAACATCGTCGAGCGGCTGCGCCCGCTGTTCCGTACCGGCGAGTGCAGCGTGCTGCTGTTCCTGCCGCTGGCGCATGTCTTCGGCCGGCTGGTCCAGGTCGCGCCGATGATGGCGCCGATCAAGCTGGGCTGCGTCCCGGACATCAAGAACCTCACCGACGAACTGGCCGCGTTCCGGCCGACGCTGATCCTGGGCGTGCCGCGCGTCTTCGAGAAGGTCTACAACTCCGCGCGCGCCAAGGCGCAGGCGGACGGCAAGGGCAAGATCTTCGACAAGGCGGCGGACACCGCGATCGCGTACAGCAAGGCGCTGGACACCCCGTCCGGCCCGTCGCTCGGTCTGAAGATCAAGCACAAGGCCTTCGACAAGCTCGTCTACAGCAAGCTGCGCGCGGTGCTCGGCGGTCGTGGTGAGTACGCCATCTCCGGCGGCGCCCCGCTGGGCGAGCGCCTCGGCCACTTCTTCCGCGGTATCGGCTTCACGGTCCTGGAGGGCTACGGCCTGACCGAGTCCTGTGCCGCCACCGCCTTCAACCCCTGGGACCGGCAGAAGATCGGCACGGTCGGCCAGCCGCTGCCGGGTTCGGTGGTGCGGATCGCGGACGACGGGGAGGTGCTGCTGCACGGTGAGCACCTGTTCAAGGAGTACTGGAACAACCCGGGCGCGACCGAGGAGGCCCTGGCCGACGGCTGGTTCCACACCGGCGACGTCGGCACCCTCGACGAGGACGGCTATCTCAGGATCACCGGCCGCAAGAAGGAGATCATCGTCACCGCCGGCGGCAAGAACGTCGCCCCGGCCGTGATCGAGGACCGGATCCGCGCGCACGCCCTCGTGGCGGAGTGCATGGTGGTCGGCGACGCGCGGCCGTTCGTGGGCGCGCTGGTCACCATCGACGAGGAGTTCCTGGGCCGTTGGGTGGCCGAGCACGGCAAGCCGGCCGGTTCCACCGCGGCCTCACTGAAGGACGACCCCGACCTGCTGGCCGCGATCCAGGCCGCGGTCGACGACGGCAACGCCGCGGTGTCGAAGGCGGAGTCGGTGCGCAAGTTCCGCATCCTGCCCTCACAGTTCACCGAGGAGTCGGGCCACCTCACACCGTCGCTGAAGCTGAAGCGGAACGTGGTGGCGAAGGACTTCGCGTCCGAGATCGAGGCCATCTACCAGAAGTAGCAAGGCATGTGACGCAACATCATGGCGCGGGCCTCCGGGTAAGGGGACCCGCGCCATCGTGTGCAGGGGCGGCTGCTACAACAGCTCCTCGAGCCGCTCCGCGAGCAGATCCCAGCGCCACTTCTCCTCGACCCAACTCCGGCCCCGCTCCCCCATCCTGCGGCGCAGTTCGGGGTCCCCGAGGAGGGTGACGATCCGGTCGGCGGCGTCCTCGGCGGAGCCGCCCCGTACGACCCAGCCGGTCTCCCCGTCGAGCACCGCGTCGGGCGCGCCGCCGGAGTCCCCGGCGACGACGGGCAGGCCGGTCGCGGACGCCTCCAGGTAGACGATGCCGAGGCCCTCGACGTCGAGCCCGCCGCGCCGGGTGCGGCACGGCATGGCGAAGACGTCGCCGGCGCCGTAGTGGGCGGGCAGCTCCGACCAGGGCACCGCGCCGGTGAAGACGACCGACTCCTCGACCCGGGTCTCCCGAGCGAGTTTGCGCAGCTCCTTCTCGTACGGCCCGCCGCCGACGATCAGCAGGACCGCGTCGGGCTCCTTGGCCAGGATCCGCGGCATGGCGAGGATGAGCGTGTCCTGGCCCTTGCGCGGCACGAGCCGGGAGACGCACACGACCACCGGCCGGTCGGTGAGCCCGAGCCGGGCGCGCACCCGGTCGCCGCCGGAGTCCGGATGGAAGGTCTTCTCGTCGACCCCGGGCGGCAGTTGCATCATGCGGGCGGCGGCGGCCGGGGTCAGCGCGGTGGCGATCCGTGACCGGGTGTACTCGCCGAGGTAGGTGATGGTGTCCGTGGACTCACCGATCCGGCGCAGCAGTTGCCGCGCGGCGGGCAGTTGGGCCCAGCCGGCCTCGTGCCCGTGGGTGGTGGCCACCAGCCGCTCGGCGCCCGCCCTGCGCAGCGCCGGTGCCATCAGCCCGAGCGGCGCCGCCGCCCCGAACCACACCGACGTGCATCCGTGCGCCCGCAGCAGCGCGACGGCCTGGCGGGTCGCGGCGGGCGTCGGCAGCAGCATGGTCGTCCGGTCGCGCACGACGGTGAAGGGCTGCTCGGCGTCGAAGGCGGCCGTCGCCTCGAGGCCCTCCCGGCTGCGCTTCCAGGTGGAGGCGTAGACGACGAGCCGCTCGGGGTCGAGCCGGAGTGCCATGTTGTGCAGGAATGCCTGAATACCGCCCGGCCGGGGCGGGAAGTCATTCGTCACGATCAGGGTCTTGCGCATCGACGCCGACCTTACCCAACGTACACTCGCAGCTCGGTACGGCCGCGCTGCACGGCTCTCGCACAGGCGGCCGGGAGATCATGGCCCCGCACACGAGGGGCAGCGCCCCGAAGGCGGACACGGACCACGAACAGGGGCTTCGGTGGACAGGACGCAGGGCACGCGGTCCCTGGCAGGGCTGCTGGTGATCTGGGGACTGACCCGCCTGGCACTGCTCCTGTTCGTCTTCAAGGTCCTCGTCTTCCCCGGACCGGACGTCACCAGCGACGTCTCCGTGATCTACCAGGGCTGGTACGAGGTGCTGCGCACCGGAACGTTCCCGCTGGACGACGTCACCTGGCAGTACCCGCCCGCCGCCGCGCTGCCGGTCCTCTCCCCGGCGCTGCTGTTCTTCCTCGACTACGCGCAGGCCTTCTTCGTCCTCGCCTGCCTCGCCGACCTCGTCGTCCTCGCCCTGCTGCTGTACGCGGGCCTGCGGCCGGGCCGGTCGGTGCGCGGCGCCTGGGTGTGGGTGGTGGGCGTACCGCTGCTCGGCCCGACCGTGTACGCGCGCTACGACGTGATGGTCACCGCCGCCGCGGTGGCCGCGCTCCTCGCGGGCCAGCGGCATCCCCGGCTGATGGGGGCGCTGGCCGGGTTCGGGGCGATGCTGAAGGTGTGGCCGGTGCTGCTGCTGATCGGTGCCGTGCGGCGCCGGGCGTGGGCCGCGGCGACGGTGACGGCCGGGGCGCTCGCGGCGCTGTTCGCGCTCGCCATGCCCGGCGCGTTCGCCTTCCTGACCTTCCAGCGCGACCGGGGCACCGAGGTGGAGTCGCTGGGCGCCCTCGTCTTCCATGTGGCGCGGCACTACGGCTGGGACGGGCAGGTGCTGCTCAACTACGGCTCGGTGGAGTTCCTCGGCCCGTACGTCGACGTCGTCAGCTCCGCCGCGCTGGCGCTCACCGGGATGGCCTTCGGCTGGCTGCTGCTGTGGCGGCTGAGGGCCTCACGGTTCCTGTCGCACACGCTCGCGGATGCGGCGTTCGTGGCGGTGCTGATGTTCACGACCACGAGCCGGGTGATCAGCCCGCAGTACCTGGTGTGGCTGGTCGGTCTCGCGGCGGTGTGCCTGTGCTTTCCCCGCAGCGGGATGCGGCTGCCGGCCGGTCTTGTCCTGGCGGCGTCCTTCGTGACGGTGCTGGAGTTCCCGCTCTGGTTCTCGCACGTCGTCGCGAGCGACACCCTCGGCATCACCCTCCTGTTCCTCCGCAACGGCCTCCTGGTCCTCGCCACACTCACCGCGGCCCGCACCCTGTGGCGCTCGACGGTGTCCCGGCCCACCACGAAAGCCCCGTTCCCCAGTCACCCGGCCCGCACCGAGGAGACCCCGGTCTCCTCCTGACGTCGCGCCCGCCGGAAGAGCACCAGGACCGCCACGCACTGGACTCCCATCGCGAGCGCCGACGCCAGGCACACGCCCGGCAGCCCGAGTCCGGACAGCCCGTACGCCAGCACCGGCTGGAGTCCCGTGCCAACCACCGTCACCCGTAGCAGCACGGGCGCGCCACCGCTCCCCTCGAAGACCCCGCCGAGCGCGATGAAGCAGGCCATGAGCAGGAGACAGGGCCCGATGCAGCGCAGGAACAGCACCCCGTCGTGGGCGACGGCGGGCCCGGCGCCGAAGGCGGCCATGATCCAGGGCGCTGCGACTCCCAGCACCACCACGGCCGCCAGCCCCGCCGCCCCGGCCACGAGCACGGCCTCCCGCCCGCTCCTCGCGGCGTCCGGCGCCGAGCAGGTGCGCGGTGTGGATGGCGGCGGCCTGCCGCACCGCGTAGAACGCCATGGTCGCCACGTACATGACCTTGTACGCGATCGAGTACGCGGCCACGGCCGGCACCCCGATCCGCGCCACGATCGCGACCAGTACCAGCGCCCCGCCCTGCCGCACGGTGAAGTCGGCGGCCATGGGCAGCCCGGTCCGCAGCGTGCGGCGCAGCGCGGCCCTCGTCCGGGGTACCGGCCCCATCCCCGCGCACTCCAGCAGAAGCGCGTTCCGGCGCAGCGCCGCCAGCCCGACCGCCAGGGCCACGAACCGGCACAGCACGGTCGAGGCGGCGGCGCCCTGGACGCCGTACAGGCGGATCAGCCAGGGATCGCAGACCAGGATCAGCCCGTTGGCCAGCAGTGCGAGCCGCATCGGGGTCTTCGCGTCGCCGGCGCCCTTGAGGATCCCGTCGACGAGGTTCTGCGCGAAGAAGACGGCCATGCCCGACAGGGAGACGGCGAAGTAGCCGACCGCCAGGGGGAGAGCACCGCTCTCGCCGCCGAGGACCAGCCGGGCCAGCGGCTCGCGCAGCAGGAACCCGCCCACCGCGACCACCGGCGTGACCACCGCCCACAACGCCCAGCCGCCCCGCACGGCCGCCCGCACCGCGGCCGGATCCCGCGCGCCCCGGGCGTGGGCGACGAGCACGGTCGTACCGGACCGAAGCCGGATGCTGGAGCTGTCGATCCTGGGCTTCCTCGCCGAAGAGCCGCTGCACGGCTATGAACTCAAGGAGCGCATCAAGGCCCTGACCGGCCACGTCCGCCCGGTCAGCGACGGAGCCCTCTACCCGGCGATCAGCCGACTGCTCGCGGCCGGCAAGCTCGACCAGCACACCGAGCCGGGCACGAGCGCGGCGCCCCGCCGCATGCTGTCCCTCACCGACCAGGGCCGCGCGGACCTGCTGGAGCGGCTGCGCCACCCCAAACCGGCGGAGATCACGGACCAGGTGCGCTTCAACACGGTGCTGGCCTTCCTGCGTCACCTGCCGGACCGCCGGGAGCAGGCCGCCGTACTCCGCCGCCGCCTCGACTTCCTGCAGACGTCGGCGAGTTTCTTCTACCGGGACGGCGATCCCGTACGGGCGGAGGAGGCGGACGACCTGTTCCGCCAGGGCATGTTGCGGGTGGCCCGGGCCACGGGCGAGGCGGAGCGGGCGTGGCTGGAAGAGGCCATCGCTCGGCTGGACCCGCCTCAGCCGAACTGATCCCGCAGATACTGCCGCCACTGCGCCGTGAACTCCTCCGGCGTCGTCCCGAGCACGTCCTTCAGCGCGCCCTCGACCGCCCCCGCCCGCTTCTCGTGGGTGCCGACCGCCCGGTAGAACTCGCCCAGCCGCGCCTCGCCCCACCGGTCCGCGATCATCCGGCAGGCCATCCAGCCGCCCTCGTACGCCCGGGCCAGCGAGGTGGAAGCGCCGGTGAAGCCGAAGTCGGCGTCGGTCGGCAGCGCGGCCGGGACGTCACCCGAGGTCACGGCGTGGGCGAGTTCCGGCGCGGCCTGGGCCGGGGGGCGCCCGCTGTCGCGGTAGCCGACCCAGTCGGCGTATCCCTCGGACAGCCACAGCGGGGTCGCGGCGTTGGTATGGGCGCGGGTGGCGACATGGGTCGCCTCGTGGGTGAGGACGACCTGCTTGCCGACTTCGCCGAGGACCCCGTACGCGTCGGGGTTGACGATGATCCGGTCGGCGGGCGCCTGTTCCGCCCCCGTCTCGCCGGTCGTCACGGCGGCGATCCCGCGGTAGGAGGAGGCGGGCGAGCCGAGCAGCCCCGCCATCCCCTCCAGCGACCTGGGCACGAGCAGCACGACCTGCCGGCTCCAGGCGGTGCCCCAGGCGTCCGTCACGGCGGGCACCGCGCGGTCCCCCAGGTCGGCGAAGGCGTGCAGCGCCGCGCGGGACCGGCCGACGCCCAGCACGAGGCTGTGCTCGCCCCGGACCACCGTCACCGGGCCCTGGTCCCACAGCTGCTGGCCGGACGTGCGGGCGGGCCGGTCGGAGACCACGGTCCACTGCCCGTCGGCGGCACGGTCGAGGCCCAGGGTGCGGCCGGCGGTGACCGGCGCCTTGTCGTGGCCGTCGAGGCGGTAGCGCAGTTCGGCGTCGGCGGTGGCCGTGTCGCCGGTGCGGTGCACGGCGGTGACCTCGTACGACCAGTCGGCGAGCGGCACCGCGCGCAGGTTGGTGAAGCCCCCCGCCATACCGGTCCGCCGGTAGGCGCTCTCGTCGTGGTCGAGGAGCGCGGCCGCCCGCCGGTCGAGCAGCCGCTGCACTTCGGCCTCGGCGCGGTCGGCGGCGGGCCGGCCGCCGCAGGCGACCAGCGAGCCGAGCAGGGAGACGAGCAGGGAGACGAGCAGCAGACAGAGCGCCACGACTCCGGATCCCGACGCACGCCCTCGACCAGCCATCCTCCCGATCGTACGGGGAGGTGCTAGGGCCTGGTGACCGCCGAGACCGGCATCATCCCGACCGGGTCGTAGCGCACGGGCGCGCCGGGGTAGGGGGCGTGGATCACCTGGCCGTTGCCCATGTACATCGCGACATGGCTGGCGTCGGAGCGGTAGGTGACCAGATCGCCGGGCCGGGCCTCGGAGAGCGGGACCTGCCGGCCCGCCGCCCGCTGGGCCTGCGAGGTACGCGGCAGGGCCACCCCGGCCTGCGCGTACGACCACTGCATGAGGCCGGAACAGTCGAAGCCGCTGGGACCGTTCGCGCCCCACATGTACGGCTTGCCGAGCGCGGACATGGCGGCGGCGGCCGCGGCGGCCGCACGGCCGGAGGCGGGGACGGCGCTGCCGAAGTCGGGCATGTCGGAGCGGCCGGAGCGGGAGGCCCGGTCGTAGGCGGCGCGTTCGTCGTCCGGGAGGGCGTTGAGGAGTCGGCGGGCCTTGGCGAGCTTCTTCTCGACGGTGCGTTTGTGGGAGGCGACGGCCTTGCGGCTCTTCTCCAGTTCACCGAGCTTCTCGGCCGCCTCCGCGCGCTCCTGGGTGAGTTCGCGCATGGCCTCCTGAAGGTCCTTCAACTGCCCGGCCTGGTGGGCGTTGATCCGGTTCAGGACGGACGCCTTGTCGAGGTAGTCGTCCGGGTCTTCGGAGAGCAGCAGCGCGAGGGAGGGGTCGATGCCGCCCGAGCGGTACTGCGCGCCGGCCAGCGAACCCAGCGCTTCCCGCAGGGTGTTGATGCGCTCCTGCTGCCGGGCGACCCGGTCCTGCGCCCGGCTCACCTGCCCGCGCAGTGCGTCGGTGCGCTCGTCGGCCTTGTTGTAGGCCTCGGTGGCCTTCTCGGCCTCCGCATAGAGGCGGTCCACCTCGGCGCGGGTGTCGTCGTGCGGCGCGGCCTGCGCCGGGAGGGTGCCGAGGGCGGCCGCGGTGGCCGACAGGACGGACAGCGCCACGCAGGCGCCCCGGTCGAACCCGGACGGTGCAAGGCGGCGATGGGACCCCACGGGTAGCCGCGCTCCTTCCACTGGCGGACAGGAAAATCCCCCGGTGCCGGGACGGGAGCCCGGCGGTGGGGAAACGCGGCAGACAGTAGCCCCGTCGCGGGGTGCCGGCCAAAGAGATCCGCGGCCACACAACGTGACGCCCCGCCGCTGACGCAGGTCACCGGCGGGGCGTGGGGTCAGTCGCGGTTGCCGTAATTCGCCCGTTCGGGCGGCACGCCGTGCTGATCTTGAAGGGTCGCGGCCCGTGGATCAGATCCGGACGCCGAACTGGTACGGCATGTTGTTGATCGACTCGTAGCGCACGACCGTGCCGGTGCGCGGGGCGTGCAGCACCTGACCGTTGCCCGCGTAGAAGCCGACGTGGTGCAGGTCGCCGTAGAAGATGACCAGGTCACCGACCTTGAGGTCGGACTGGCTGTAGATGCGCGTACCGGCGTTGGCCTGGTCCTGCGAGATGCGCGGTATGGCGACGCCGGCCTGGGCGAAGGCCCAGGAGGTCAGGCCCGAGCAGTCGAAGGAGGACGGGCCGGAGGCGCCGTAGACGTAGGGCGAGCCGATCTTGCTCTGGGCGGCCTGGAAGGCGGCCATGGCCCGGCCGGAGGCGGCGCCGGTGTTGCCGAGGTCCACGCGGGCTTCGGAGGACCGGCTGGCGCGCTCCTCCTCGGCGGCGAGGGCAGCCTTCTCGGCGGCCGTCAGCGTGTTGAGCAGCTTCTGCGCCTCGGCGAGCTTGGCCTGAACTTCCTTCTTCTTCTTGCCCAGTTCGGTGCGGGTGGAGGCGAGGTCCTTGAGCTTGTCGGAGGCCTCGGCGCGCTCCTGGGCGAGTTCGCGCTGCTTCTCCTGGATCTTCTTCAGCGCCTCGACCTGCTGGCTGCTCAACTGGTCGAGCGTGGAGGCCTTGTCGAGGTAGTCGTCCGGGTCGGCGGAGAGGAAGAGCTGGACGGACGGGTCGATGCCGCCGGAGCGGTACTGGGCGGTGGCCATCGAACCGAGGCCGTCGCGCAGCTCGTTGACCTCTTCCTGGCCACGGGCGACGTTGTCCTGGATGGTGGAGATCTCCTTCTGGAGCTTCTCCTGCTTCTCCTTGGCCCCGTTGTACTTCTCGGTGGCCTGCTCCGCCTCTTCGTAGAGCTTGTCGACCTTGGCCTTGACCTCGTCCTTGCTCGGCTTCTCGCTCGGCGCGGCGTTGGCGGCCTGCGAGCTCAGGGCCACGGCAGCGGCGGCTGCGGTGGTCAGCACGGTCACTCGTGCGCGACTCGGCTGCTTGGGTCGACGGTGGGACGCCACGGGGGCGAGCTCCTTCATGTGAGTGATCACCCGGTCGGAGGTTCGAGCAGACCCTAGTGACCCGACTGTGATCAGTTCAAATCCTCAGCTGAAAAATCCCGTCACACCCTGCATTCTTTACTCACAACTCACATGCGGTGACGCCCGCTTGACGCTACGTTGTGCGCAGATGTGATCAATTCGGGCAAGCAGTCCGTACGTTGCGGTTGGGGCGTTACGTTGTACATGGGGCGTACGCCGCACAGGCTCAAACCCACTGAAAACAGACTCAAGCCCGTTGAAATCGCTTGAGAAGCACCGCCGACGCCACCGGCCGCGCCCCCGCCCGCGCCACACCGTCGGCCACCTCACGGTCGGTCGAGACGACGATGACCGGACGGCCCGGCGGCTCGGCGCGCACCAGCTGGCGGATCAACTCATCCGCGGTGACGCCCGGTTTGGAGAACAGCACCCGCACCCCACGCGGCGGCGCCAGCAGCACCGGCGCGGCCAGCTCGGCCCCGTCGAAGACACAGGTCACCTCGGCACCGGACTGGGCGGCGAGCTGCGAGAGCTGCCCGAGCAGCCTCAACCGCTGCTTCTCCAGGGGCATTTGGGGATAGCCGGTCTTGGTGACGTTGTAGCCGTCGACGACCAGATGCGCCTGCGGCAGTGCGAGGAGCTGGTCGAGGATCGCGGGGTCGTTCTCGGACAGGGCCCGCGCGGCGATGTCCTTCGGGGTCATTCGTCCCGGTTCGACCGCGTCCACGGTCTCGGCGGGACGTACGGACACCGGGGGCAGC
Source organism: Streptomyces sp. KR55 (assembly GCF_052245645.1). NCBI lineage: Bacteria > Bacillati > Actinomycetota > Actinomycetes > Kitasatosporales > Streptomycetaceae > Streptomyces > Streptomyces sp. KR55. The sequence continues at coordinate 14,009 of NZ_JBQQCE010000045.1, forward strand.
GCCAACTCCCGCCTGAGCCCCTGCGCCGCGTCCAGCACGGTGTCGAGCAGCAGCCGCACCCGCATGTCCTCGACGCTGCGCCCCTCGCGCGCGGCCTTCCGGGTGGCCTCCAGGGCGGCCTCGGCCTCCCCCAGCCGCGCCTTGAGCCGCCGCGACTCGCTCTCGGCGGCGGACACCTGTGCGTGCGTCTCGGCGCGTACGGCCTCAATCTCGCCCTGCACCTTGCGCAGGGCCGCCTCACCGCGCTTGACGTCGCTGAGCGCGGCACGCAGCTTGCGGTGAAGCGATTCGGCTTCCCTCTTGGCGGCTTCCAGCTCGGCGCGCAGCCGCTCGGTCTCGGCGCGGGTGTGGTCGCGGGCGGCGGCGAGTTCGGCGCGCAGCCGCTCCAGTTCGGCCCGGTTCTCCTCGTCGGCGCGCTCGGCGTCCGCCCGCAGGGCCTCCTCGCCGGCGGCGGTCACGAGCTTGACCCAGCCGGTGGGGCGCAGCACATAGGCCGCGGCGGCCACGTCCAGCGGATCCGCGGCCGGCGGCGGCGCACCGGAGTCGAGGGCGCCCGCGAGTTCCGGCTGAGCCTCCCTCAGCTTCTCGCCGATGCGCTGCCGGAACAGCGGGTCGGTCTCCAGCGCCGCGGCCATGGCGTTACCCGCGAACTTGGCGCGGCGATTCGGGGCGAACCGGGCGTACTGCCTCAGTTGTGTGGGCAACTCGGCGACGGTCAGCCCGCCGAAGCCGTCGGAGACGATCTGCACGACCCTCCGGCGCACCCCTTCGGGCAGCGGTCGGTCGAGCACCTCAGCGGCGCCGTCGCCCGGCCCCCCGCCTGCGGTCTCCACCATCTCACCCCAATGCCCGTAGGGGCCCGCTCCCGGTCAGGAGCCGGCGCCCGGCCTGTCCACGAGTTCCACCTGATCCACGGCGTTGCACCACCGGCAGCGCACCGATTCGATGGTCTCACTGACCACCTCGCGCTCCTCGACCTTCGGCTCACCGGCCAGATCGAGGTGGACGTATTCGACGACCTTCGACGAGCGGGTCACATCGAACCGGGTGAGGTTGCCGCAGAGCGTGCAGCGCCACCGCGTGGTGGCGGTGGGCAGGGGAACCGTCATCGTGGCTGTTCGCTTTCCTTCTAGTTTCCGTGATGCGCCAGTTTCCCTGGAGCGTGTGGCTCGTAACCCTACGGCCTGGCGCGTACTCGCCGCCGGTCTGTTCCCGGCGGCGAGGCGGTCTGTGCTGTTGCGTCCGCTTACGTCATGCTCTGTGTTCATGATCAGCAAGTGGAGCGCGGTGGCCCGCCGGGCGGTCCGGCGGCCGGCGGCGCCGGTGACGTACGGACTGATCGCCCTGTGCTGCCTGATCTTCCTGACCGGCCCCGCCTCGGGTCTCGGTCCGGCGTACGGCTCCGGCGACGTGCTGCTCGCCGCGCAGCAGGCCTACTTCCGCCGCTGGGGCGTCGTGCCCGCAGAACTGTTCGAGGGTTCCCCCAGGGCCGCCCTGACCCCGGCCACGGCCCTCTTCGTCCATGGCAGCTGGCTGCATCTGCTCGGCAACATGCTCTTCCTCTACGTCTTCGGGGTGATGACCGAGGAACGGATGGGCCGGGTCGAGTTCACCTGCTTCTACGTCGGCTGCGGCTACCTCGCCCTGCTCGGGTACGCGGGCGCCCACGCCGGCTCCGAGCAGTCGCTGGTCGGCGCCTCGGGGGCGATCTCTGCGGTGCTGGGCGCGTTCCTGTTCCTTTTCCCTCGCGCCCGGGTGACCAGCCTCCTGCCCTTCCTGTTCTTCCTGCCACTGCGCTTCCCGGCGTGGGTGGTGCTGCCGTTCTGGGTGGCCCTGCAGTGGCTGGCGGCGGGACAGGCGGCCGACGAGCCGGGGGTGGCCTACCTGGCCCACCTGGTGGGCTTCGCGCTGGGCTTCCTCTACGCGTGGGCGCGGTTCGGCCGGACAGCTAGAGTGAAGGCCGCCCCAGCTCCGGCCACCGAGGGAGAGAACCAGCCGTGATCACCGCGATCGTCCTGATCAAGACCAGCGTGGACCGGATCCCCGAGATCGCCGAGCAGATCGCCTCGCTGGACTCCGTCAGCGAGGTCTTCTCGGTCACGGGTACCTACGACCTGATCGCGATGGTCCGGGTCAAGCAGCACGAGAACCTGGCCGACGTCATCCCCGGCCGGATCAGCAAGATCCCCGGCGTGGAGGCGACGGACACGCACGTGGCGTTCCGGACGTACTCGCAGCACGACCTGGAGGCGGCGTTCGCCATCGGCCTGGACTCGTGAGCTGCGCCTAGATCACGGGCCTAGACCACGGGCACGCAGCGGCCCTCCTCCGTCCGGTACTGCCACTTCGCGCCGTGCCGGACGAGTTCCTTCACGGCGTTCACGAAGCGCTCCACATGCTCGTCCGGCGTCCCCGCGCCGAAGCTGACGCGGATCGCGTTGAGGGACTTCTCGCCGGGCGCGACCTCGGGGGCGCCGCACTCGCCCTGGCTCTGCGGGTCGCTGCCCAGCAGGGTGCGGACGAGGGGGTGGGCGCAGAAGAGGCCGTCGCGGACGCCGATGCCGTACTCGGCGGACAGGGCGGCGGCGAAGTGGGAGCTGTTCCAGCCGTCGACCACGAAGGAGATCACGCCGACCCGCGGGGCGTCGTCGCCGAACAGGGACAGCACCCTGACCTCCGGGACCTCGGCGAGCCCCGCACGCACGGTGTCGATCAGGTGCCGCTCGCGGGCGACGAGGGTGTCGAAACCGGCCTCGGTGAGCGCCTTGCAGGCGGACGCGACGGCGTAGGCGCCGATGACGTTGGGCGAGCCGGCCTCGTGCCGCGCGGCGCTCTCGTGCCACTCCACGTCCACTCCCCCGTCCGCCCGCCGGGTGACCTTGCGGCTGGCGCCGCCGCCCGCGAGGTACGGCTCGGCCGCGCGCAGCCAGTCGGCACGGCCGGCCAGCACGCCGGAGCCGAACGGGGCGTACAGCTTGTGCCCGGAGAAGGCGACCCAGTCGACGTCGAGGTCCTGCACCGACACCGGGTGGTGCGGGGCGAGTTGGGCGGCGTCCAGGACGATCCGGGCGCCGTGCGCGTGCGCGGCCGCGGCGAGTTCCCGTACGGGCCACAGCTCGCCGGTGACGTTGGAGGCCCCGGTGACGCACACGAGGGCGGGGCCGTGGGGGTCGCGGTCGGCCAGGGCGCGCTCCAGGGTCTGCACGGCCTGCTGCGGGGTGTGCGGGGCGTCGAGGTAGCTGACGCGGGCGTCCTGCCAGGGCAGCAGCGAGGCGTGGTGCTCGGTCTCGAAGACGAAGACCTGGCAGTCGGCGGGGAGCGCGGCGGCGAGCAGGTTGAGCGAGTCGGTGGTGGACCGGGTGAACACGACCTGGTCGTCCGCCCGGCAGTCGAGGAACTCGGCGACGGTCCTGCGGGCGTTCTCGAAGAGGTCGGTGGACAGCTGGGAGAGGTATCCGGCGCCGCGGTGGACACTGCCGTAGTACGGCGCGTACGCCGCCACGTCGTCCCAGACCCGCTGCAGCGCGGGCGCGCTGGCGGCGTAATCGAGCGCGGCGTAGGTGACTTCGCCACCCGTGACGAGCGGGACGGTGACATCCCGGCCGAGAACGGGCAGCGGGGCGCAAACGGACTGGGCGGCGGCAGCGGTGGAGACGGACATGGGTGTACTCCCGTAATCGCAGGCGAAGATGACCGCGCGAGCGGCACGGCTCAAGCGCGGGGAAGAGTGAAAAGGGTGTGCGGAGGCGGGGCTCTGCGGCCCTATCGCATTCGCTTGCTCACGGAAGGCTCCCTCGACGACCAGGACCCCTGGTCCCACACTCGTTCAAAAGTGTGCGAGGGGTCCGCGCTTGTCGTAGACCTCGCTGCCTACGACCTGGTCTTCACCCGGGGCACCCCGCCACGGACGGAGGGTTGCCGGACAGCCGGCCGGGGCCTTTCAGCTGTCGCTCATGACCTGGTACAGCATCCTGCCATACGATCTTCGATGCGCAAGGGCGCAGTCCAGGATCCGGACTGCGCCCTGCATCACACCGGCTGGGTCTCAGGCGTTGCTGGCGGCCACCCACCGCTCCAGGACCCGCTTCGCCGCCCCGGAGTCGATCGCCTCCGCCGCCTTCGCCATCCCCGCGCGGATCTGCTCGGTCAGCGGCCCTTCACCCGGCGCCAGCGCCACCAGCGCCGCCGCCGAGTTCAGCAGCACCGCATCCCGCACCGGGCCCTGCTCCCCCTCGAGCAGCCGCCGGGCGACCTCGGCGTTGTACGAGGCGTCGGCGCCGCGCAGCGCCTCCAGCGGCACCAGCTCGATCCCGACGTCCCGCGGGTCGAGGGTCTCCTCGGTCACCTTGCCGTCCCGGACGACCCAGACCCGGGAGGTGGACGCGGTCGTCAGCTCGTCGAGGCCGTCGTCGCCGCGGAACACCAGGGAGGAGTTGCCGCGCTCGGCGAAGACGCCGGCCACGATGGGCGCCATCCTGAGGTCGGCGACGCCCACCGCCTGTGCCTTCACCTTGGCCGGGTTGGTCAGCGGGCCGAGGAAGTTGAACGTCGTCCGGATGCCCAACTGCCCGCGGGCCGCCGCCACATGACGCAGCGCCGGGTGGAACTTCACCGCGAAGCAGAAGGTGATCCCGGCCTCCTCGGCGACCTCCGCGACCCGCTGCGGCGTCAGCTCCAGATTGACGCCGAGCTTCTCCAGGACGTCGGACGCCCCGGACGCCGAGGACGCAGCCCGGTTGCCGTGCTTGACGACCTTCGCACCGGTGCCGGCGATGACGATCGCGGACATCGTGGAGATGTTGACGGTCTTCGCGCCGTCGCCGCCGGTGCCGACGATGTCGACGGTGTCGCCCGGCACCTCGATCACGTTCGCGTGGTCGTACATCGCCCGGACGAATCCCGCGATCTCCTCGACGGTCTCGCCCTTGGCGCGCAGCGCCACCGCGAACCCGGCGATCTGGGCGTCCGTCGCCTCGCCGCGCATGATCAGGTCCATCGCCCAGGCGGTGTCGTCCGCGCTGAGGTCGCGGCCCTGAAGCAGGCCGTTCAGCAGGGCGGGCCAGGAACGGCCCGCCGCGGTGTCGCCTCCAGCGGGGGTCACAGCGCTCATAAGCCGCTCCTGGGTCAGTCCCGTACACCGGGACACGAGTCTCGAACAGGTCCACCCTATCCAGCCGCGGGCACGGCGAAGGGCCCCGTCCGAACAACGGACGGGGCCCTTCGCTGTGGCGTGGCGAACGCAGTGATCAGTGGTGGCCGTGGCCGCTCGTGATCTCCTTGTACTCCTCGACGGTGGGCTTGGGGATCTGGGCGTCCTCGCCGTAGTACGCCTTGCTGAGCTTGGCGCGCAGCTTCTCGGAGCCCTTCACCTTGCGCTCGACACCGTGTTCGTCGACCGTCGGGCCGATCTCGGCCGGCTGGTACTGCTCGTGCGCCGTGATCGTGTGCAGCTGCTCCTGGCTGAGCGGCTCGTGCACCTCGATGAACTCACCGTGCGGCAGGCGCTTGATGGTGCCGGTCTCCCGGCCGTGCAGCACCTTGTCCCTGTCCCGGCGCTGCAGGCCGAGGCAGATCCGCTTGGTGACGATGAACGCGATGACCGGTCCGGCGAAGAAGCCGATCCGGACGAACCAGGTGACCGCGTTGATCGACAGGTGGAAGTGCGTGGCGATCAGGTCGTTGCCACCACCGACCAGCGTGATCATGTACAGCGTGATCCAGGCGACGCCGAACGCGGTACGCGTCGGGGCGTTGCGCGGGCGGTCCAGGATGTGGTGCTCGCGCTTGTCACCGGTGATCCAGCTCTCGATGAACGGGTAGAGCGCGAGCACCACCAGGACCAGACCGAAGAGCACCAGCGGGATGAACACGCCCAGGACGAGCGTGTGGCCCCAGATGTTGATCTCCCAGCCCGGGAAGTAGCGGACCAGCCCCTCCGCGAAGCCCATGTACCAGTCGGGCTGGGCACCCGTGGACACCTGGTCCGGACGGTAGGGGCCCATCGCCCAGATCGGGTTGATCTGCGCGATCGCCGCGATGGCCGCGATGACACCGAAGACCAGGAAGAAGAAGCCTCCGGCCTTGGCCGTGTAGACCGGCAGCAGCGGCATGCCGACGACGTTCTTGTTGGTCTTTCCGGGGCCCGCGAACTGCGTGTGCTTGTGGTAGAAGACCAGGATCAGGTGGCCGACGACCAGGCCGAGCATGATGCCCGGCAGCAGCAGGATGTGGATCGAGTAGAAGCGGGCCACGAAGTCGGTGCCCGGGAACTCGCCGCCGAACAGGAAGAACGAGATGTACGTGCCGACGATCGGCATGGACAGGATCGCGCCCTGCGTGAAGCGGACACCGGTGCCGGAGAGCAGGTCGTCCGGGAGCGAGTAGCCGGTGAAGCCGGTGAACATGCCCAGGACGAACAGCAGGAAGCCGAACAGCCAGTTGATCTCACGCGGCTTGCGGAACGCGCCGGTGAAGAACACCCGGAACATGTGCACGAACATCGCGGCCAGGAAGATCAGCGCGGCCCAGTGGTGGATCTGCCGGATGAGCAGACCGCCACGGACGTCGAAGCTGATGTCCAGCGTCGAGGCGAACGCCTCCGACATGAGCTGGCCCTGCAGCGGGACGTAGCTGCCGTGGTACTCCACCTCGTTCATCGACGGGTGGAAGAACAGCGTCAGGTACACACCCGTGAGGATGATGACGATGAAGCTGTAGAGCGCGACCTCGCCCAGCATGAAGGACCAGTGGTCCGGGAAGATCTTGCGCATGTTGGCCTTGGCCAGGGAGTAGATCCCCAGCCGGCCGTCGGCCCAGTCGGCGACGCGCTCGCCGGCCGGTGCCTTCCCGCGAGAGCGGGACTCGGGGGTCGTCGTAGTGCTCATCCGCGCTCCCAGAATGCAGGACCGACGGGCTCTTCGAAGTCGCCGAGCGCCTCGAGGTAGCCCTCGTCGTTCACGCCGATGCGCAGCTGCGGCAGGGCGTGGCCGGCGGGGCCGAAGATGACCCGGGCACCGTCGGAGAGGTCGAAGGTGGACTGGTGGCAAGGGCACAGCACGTGGTGCGTCTGCTGCTCGTACAGCGAGATCGGGCAGCCGACGTGGGTGCAGATCTTCGAGTACGCCACGATGCCCTCGTGCGACCACTCGAGCTCGCGCTTGTCCTTGATGTCGCCCGGCTGGAGCCGCACGATCATCAGGGCCGCCTTGGCGATCTCGTTCTGGAAGTCGTGGTCGTGCTCCTCCAGGCCCTCGGGCTTGGCGAACGTGAGCGAGCCGACGGCGACGTCCGAGGGACGCAGCGGCTCGTTCGTGTTCATGTTGACGAGGAGCTTGCCCTTCTTCCACAGCGTGTGGCGCAGCTTGGTCTCGGGCAGCGGGCCGAGGTCGCGCAGCAGGACGACGCCGGAGAGCGGCACCAGGGTGAGCGCGCCGAGCATCGTGTTGCGGATCAGCTTGCGGCGGCCCAGCGCGGACTCCTTGGCGCCCTGCCGGAAGTCGGCCATGACCTTGGCCTTGACCTCGGGCGCCGCCTCGATCGGGTGGCGCTCGTCGGCGATCTCCACGTCGGACATCAGGGTGCGGGCCCAGTGGACCGCGCCCGCGCCGATGCAGAACAGTGCGATGCCGAGTGTCAGACCCAGCGAGAAGTTCAGGGCGCTGAGGTGACCGATCGGGAAGACGAAGATCGACTTGTCGACCGGGATCGTCACATACGCGGCGATGAAGCCGATGGTGGCCAGCATCGACACCGTGAACAGCAGGGCGACCGTACGCTCGGACCGCTTGGCGGCCCGCTCGTCGATGTCCTGGATCCGGTGCTCGTGGGGCGGCAGGCCCGGGTCGGCGAACGGGTCCTTCTCGTCCGCGACCGCTACGGTGCGGTCCTGCTCAGCGGGCAGGTTCTCTTCTGGAATGTCTTGGCTACTCATGACTTCTTGGCCTTTGCGGTCCGAGCGGCGACCCAGACGGCGACCGCGACGAGCGAGCCCAGACCGAAGACCCACGAGAACAGGCCCTCGGTGACCGGCCCGAGGCCGCCCAGCTCCAGACCGCCGGGGTTCTCCGTGTGCTCGCTGTTGACCGCCTCCAGGTACGCGATGATGTCCCTCTTGTTCTGCTCGGACAGCGTCGTGTCGGGGAAGGAGGGCATGTTCTGCGGGCCGGTCTGCATGGCCTCGTAGATGTGCTTCGGGTCCACGCCCTCGAGGGTCGGCGCGTACTTGCCCTTGGTGAGCGCACCGCCCTTGCCGGTGAAGTTGTGGCACTGCGCGCAGTTGGTGCGGAAGAGCTCGCCGCCCTTGCCGATGTCCGCGCCCTCCGTGCCGTACTGCTCCTTGGTCGGGATGTTCGGACCGGCGCCGAGCGAGGAGATGTACGCCGCGAGCTGGTCGATCTCGGCCTGCGTGTAGATGACCTTCTTCCGCGGAACCTGGGCGCCCTGCGAGGTCGCGGCCGGCATGCGTCCGGTGCCGACCTGGAAGTCGACCGCCGCCGCGCCCACGCCGACCAGGCTCGGACCGTCGGAGGTGCCCTGACCGCCGGTGCCGTGGCAGCTGGCACAGCCGACGGCGTAGAGCTTCTTGCCCTCGTCGATGGCGAGGGACTGGGCGGTCTCATCGGCCTGCGCGTTGCCCGCGGGGGCGAGCGCGGTGTACAGCCCCCCAGTGGCCGCCAGCGCGAGGAGTAGGACGACGACCGCCGCCAGCGGATGGCGTCGTCGTGCGGAGAGCTTTTTCACGGATTACCCCGGTGTCAGGATCTTCTGCGTCGATGCTTCTGGAATGGGTGCTCGGGAGTCGGTCCCGGCTACTTGATCATGTAGATCGTGGCGAAGAGGCCGATCCAGACGACATCGACGAAGTGCCAGTAGTAGGACACGACGATGGCGGCGGTCGCCTGCTCGTGAGTGAACCTCCGAGCCGCGTAGGTACGGCCGAGGACCAGCAGGAAGGCGATGAGACCGCCCGTCACGTGCAGGCCGTGGAAGCCGGTGGTCAGGTAGAACACCGAGCCGTACGGGTCGGAGGACAGCGAGAGGCCCTCGTGCTTGACCAGCTCGGTGTACTCGTAGACCTGACCGCCGATGAAGATCGCACCCATGACGAAGGTGAGGATGAACCAGCCCCGGAGCTTCTTCACGTCACCGCGCTCGGCGGCGAACACGCCGAGCTGGCAGGTGAGGGAGGAGAGCACCAGGATCGTGGTGTTCGTCGCCGAGAACGGGAAGTTCAGGGCGGCGGCCTTCTCCGACCAGAAGTCGGGTCCGGTCACCGATCGCAGGGTGAAGTACATCGCGAAGAGGGCCGCGAAGAACATCAGCTCGGAACTCAGCCAGATGATGGTTCCGACGCTGGTGAGGTTCGGCCGGTTGACCGACGGGTGCGCGTGCCCGGTATCTACTGTCGTTGCTGTCGCCACGACCGACATTATGTCGGTCGCTTATCCCGCCCTCACTCCGGGGGGTGCCGTTCGGAGTGTTCGCAGCGTGTGGACTGCCCGTATGGCCCATCGAAGACGTGTCCGAACCGGTGTTGACGAGGTGTTCAAGGGAGTAGCATCCGCGGCATCGGGCCGTTCCGTCCGGCCCTTCCGTACGACACTGACGTCTCGGAGGAAGCATGCAGCCGACCGCCACGGTGCTGGTCTACAGCGACGACTCCAACACGCGCGCGCAGGTGCGGTTGGCCTCCGGCCGGAGGCCGGCTCCTGACGTCCCTGTCGTGGAGTTCGTCGAGTGTGCGACTCCGGGTGCCGTCATCAGGGAGCTGGACAAGGGCGGGATCGACGTCTGTGTGCTGGACGGTGAGGCCGTGCCCCTGGGGGGCATGGGGGTGTGCCGGCAGATCAAGGACGAGGTGTTCAACTGCCCGCCGGTGCTGCTGCTCATCGGGCGGCCTCAGGATGCGTGGCTGGCTACGTGGAGTCGGGCTGATGCGGCGGTGACGTTGCCGGTGGAGCCGGTGGAGTTTGCGGGGGCGTTGGCTTCTCTGTTGCGGCAGAAGAGGTTGGCTCGCGCCTAGGCACTCCGTTGGTTCTGCGGTTCGGCGGCTGCGGACCGTTGGGGTTGCTCGCGCCCACGCGGCGGAGCCGCATATTGAACACAGCCCCGCGCCCCTTCGGGGCGCTCACACAGCCGTTGGTCGCAGTCTTGGCGTCTCCTTGGAGCCCGGGCCCTCCGGGTTGCCGACTACCAACGCGCTGCCCTGGCGCCACTTCTTCCAGTCGAGGTTCCAGTCGCCGTAGCCGTTGCCGAAGGGTTCCATCATCTTGCCGTTGGAGTTGACGACCTGGACCACATCGCCCTCGCGGACGTTCTCGTAGAACCAGCCCGCGTTGGTGGTGTTCATGCCGATGCAGCCATGGCTGACGTTGGCGGAGCCCTGGTCGCCGACGGACCACGGGGCGGCGTGCACGTACTCGCCGCTCCAGGTGACCCGCGTCGCGTAGTAGACGGGCAGGTCGTACGACTCCGAGGTGCCCTCGGCGATGCCGACCGTGGTGCCGCGCATGCGTACGAAGTACTCCTTGCCCAGGACGACCTTGACGCCGTTGCGGGTCTCGAAACCCGACTTGCCCATGGTGATCGGGATGGAGTTGATCTCCTTGCCGTTCTTGTAGATCGTCATCCGGTGGGTGTTGGCGTCCCCGACGGCGATGACCTGGTCACCTGTGGTGATCTTCAGAGGCTTCGCCGGGCCGCCCCAGAGGCGGTCGCTGATCTTGATGCCGTCCAGGTTGCTGCGGATCCGGATGGTGGCGTGGGCGGGCCAGTAGTCCTTGGGGCGGTAGTGGAGCTTCTTGTCGTCGACCCAGTGCCAGGAGCCCTCCACCGTGGGGGTGGACTCCACCTTGAGGGCGCGTTCGACGATGGCGCGCTGAGCCCTGTCCCTGACGGGCTGGTTCAGGTCGGCGGTGATGGGCTGGCCGACGCCGTACGTGCCCGCCATGGGGCCGAAGGTGACGTTCAGTCGCTTCTTGGCGCGGGGCTTGCCGGTGTCGAAGGTGAGGACCCGGCGACCAGGTGCCCCGTCCTCGTCCTCGGTGCTCACGCGGACCGTGTAGTGGGCGTCCGCGGCCAGCGGGGAGGTGCTGTGCCAGCGGCCGCCGTCCGCGGAGAGCTCGCCGGAGACGCGGCGTCCTGCGGCGTCCATGGCCGTGACGTCCGTGATACGGCCCTCTGAGGCATCGGCGGTGACCTCCAGGGGCTTGTCCGGCTCGACCTTCTTCCTGGTGTCGGCGGGGCCGTTGAAGGCGATCAGCTCCGCCGCGTCGTAGGGCTCGGCGGACAGCGGGTGGCCATCGCTGCCGCAGGCGGTGACGCCCGCACCTAGAGCGATGACCACCAGCGTGCAACCGGCGACTCTGCGGGTGCCCCGAAGGTGTGCAGTGTGGCTCATGACCTCACGCTATGGAGCTTCGTCAACGTCGGCGCGGTGAGTCGTCCGGACGAGGGAGTGAGGGGCTGAGAAAGGGCTGGGGAAAAGGGGAAGCCCGGACGCTCCTGACGGAATGTCCGGGCTTCCCGACGCTCAGCGCGTCCTACTGGGTGCGGTTCTCACCGCGGTAGTACTCGAAGACCCAGCCCCACAGGCCGACCAGCAGGATCGGCGCGGAGAAGTACATCAGCCACCAGCCGACCGCGATGCCGAGGAAGGCGAGGGCGCCACCGATGCCCAGCGCGAGCGGCTGCCAGCTGTGCGGGCTGAAGAAGCCCAGCTCGCCGGCGTCGTCCGCGACATCGGCCTCCTTGTTGTCCTGTGCACCGGTGTCGACCCGCCGGGCCGTGAAGCCCAGGTAGAAGCCGATCATGATGGACAGGCCGAAGGCCAGGAAGAGGGCCGTGGTGCCGGCCGGCTCCTTCGACCACACGCCATAGACGATCGCCATGGCGAGGATGAAGACACCCAGCCACATGAACATCTTGCCCTGGATTCTCACTTGCCGGCCTCCTTGCCACCCGCGAGGGCGCTGGCACCGTGACCGCCGTGCCCGAGCTCCTCGAGGGCGGCGATGTCCGGGTGATGCAGGTCGAACGCCGGGGATTCGCTGCGGATCCGCGGCAGGGTGAGGAAGTTGTGCCGCGGCGGCGGGGAGGAGGTGGCCCACTCCAGGGAGCGGCCGTAGCCCCACGGGTCGTCGACGCCGACCGGCTTGCCGTACTTGGCCGTCTTCCACACGTTGTACATGAACGGCAGGAGCGACAGGCCGAGCACGAACGAGCTGATCGTCGAGATCGTGTTCAGGGCGGTGAAGCCGTCGGCGGCCAGGTAGTCCGCGTAACGGCGCGGCATGCCCTCGGCGCCCAGCCAGTGCTGGACCAGGAACGTGCCGTGGAAGCCGATGAACAGCGTCCAGAAGGTGATCTTGCCGAGGCGCTCGTCGAGCAGCTTGCCGGTGAACTTCGGCCACCAGAAGTGGAATCCGGCGAACATCGCGAAGACGACCGTACCGAAGACGACGTAGTGGAAGTGAGCCACCACGAAGTACGAGTCGGAGATGTGGAAGTCCATCGGCGGCGAGGCCAGGATGACACCGGTCAGACCACCGAAGGTGAAGGTGATCAGGAAGCCGGTCGCCCAGAGCATCGGTGTCTCGAAGGACAGCGAGCCCTTCCACATCGTGCCGATCCAGTTGAAGAACTTCACGCCGGTCGGGACGGCGATGAGGAACGTCATGAAGGAGAAGAACGGCAGGAGCACACCGCCGGTGACGTACATATGGTGGGCCCACACCGTCACGGACAGACCCGCGATCGCGATGGTCGCCGCGATCAGACCCGAGTAGCCGAACATCGGCTTGCGGGAGAAGACCGGGATGATCTCACTGATGATGCCGAAGAACGGCAGCGCGATGATGTACACCTCTGGGTGGCCGAAGAACCAGAAGAGGTGCTGCCAGAGCAGGGCTCCGCCGTTGGACGCGTCGAAGATGTGCGAGCCGAACTTGCGGTCCGCCTCCAGCGCGAACAGGGCCGCCGCGAGGACCGGGAAGGCCAGCAGGACCAGGACACCGGTCAGCAGGACGTTCCAGGTGAAGATCGGCATGCGGAACATGGTCATGCCCGGGGCGCGCATGCAGATGATCGTGGTGATGAAGTTGACCGAGCCGAGGATCGTACCGAAGCCGGACAGCGCCAGACCCATGATCCACATGTCCGCGCCGACACCCGGCGAGCGGACCGCGTCCGACAGCGGCGAGTAGGCGAACCAGCCGAAGTCGGCCGCACCCTGCGGGGTGAGGAAGCCGCCCACCGCGATCAGCGAGCCGAACAGGTACAGCCAGTAGGCGAACATGTTCAGCCGCGGGAACGCCACGTCCGGGGCGCCGATCTGCAGCGGCATGATCCAGTTCGCGAAACCGGCGAACAGCGGCGTCGCGAACATCAGCAGCATGATCGTGCCGTGCATCGTGAACGCCTGGTTGAACTGCTCGTTCGACATGATCTGCGTGCCCGGGCGGGCGAGCTCGGCGCGCATGAAGAGCGCCATCACGCCGCCGATGCAGAAGAACGCGAACGACGTGACGAGATACAGCGTGCCGATCGTCTTGTGGTCAGTGGTCGTCAGCCACTTCACCACGACGTTGCCGGGCTGCTTGCGCCGGACGGGCAGCTCGTTCTCGTAGGAGCCGGCCTCGGCGGCACCCGCGGGTTCGTTGAGGATGCTCACAGCTGGTTCGTCTCCCGGTTCTTCTCGTGGCTCGTCTGCGCGATGCCGGCGGGAACGTAACCGGTCTGCCCCTTCTTGGCGAGGTCCTTGAGGTGCTGCTCGTAGCGCTCCGGCGAGACGACCTTCACGTTGAACAGCATCCGGGAGTGGTCGACGCCGCACAGTTCGGCGCACTTGCCCAGGAAGGTGCCCTGCTTGTTGGGGGTCACCTGGAAGGCGTTGGTGTGGCCCGGGATGACGTCCTGCTTCATCAGGAACGGCACCACCCAGAAGGAGTGGATGACGTCACGCGAAGTGAGGACGAAGCGGACCGTCTTGCCCTCGGGCAGCCACAGCGTGGGGCCGGGGTTGCCGGTCTGCGGGTTCCGCTCACCCGGCGTACCGCAGGTGTAGACCCCACCCGCGTCCGCGGGGAAGTCCTTCTTGTACCGGTCCGGAACGGCGTCGAGTTCCTTGGCGGTCTTGGCGTCGCCCGTGGAACCCTCGACGTTCTCGATGTAGTTGAAGCACCAGCTCCACTGGAAGCCGACCACGTTGACCGTGACGTCGGGCTTCTTCGACATGTCGAGGAGCTTCGACTCGTCGCGGGCCGTGAAGTAGAAGAGGACCGAGACGATGATGATCGGGACCACCGTGTACAGCGCCTCGATGGGCACGTTGTACCGGGTCTGCGGAGGAACCTCGACCTTGGTGCGGCTGCGCCGGTGGAAGATGGCACTCCACAGGATCAAGCCCCACACCAGCACGCCGACGGCGAGCGCGGCAGCCCAGGATCCCTGCCACAGGGAGAGGATCCGCGGAGCCTCTTCCGTGGTGGGGGTGGGCATACCAAGGCGGGGGAAGTCCTCATATGTGCAACCGGTAGCGGTCGCCAGGACCAGGCCCGCGGTCAGTGCCTGCAGCAGCTTCCGCCGCATCGGGCGCCGCGGCGAGCGGTCGGAGCCGTTGGGACTCACGTAGCGCCTTCCCGAGAGTCTCGCCCGCGCGTCGGCTGCGGCCTTCTCGCTGGTCGGTCGCCGCCCTGCGTCGGGCAGGGGTTTGGATGTTTATGCGGACCAAACCCTACTGGACGCTATTTGGGGTCGCGCGGGGAGGGTACCCAACGCGCCGCGGGTCACCCCGAAGGGATGCCGTGCCCATCTGGGGGACGACCCCCGGACCCCCGAGTGCCCGCCTCCGGACCGGTTCTGACACCTCCTCCGGAGCAGGAGTTAGCGTGGGCATGTGCCCTACTTCGATGCCGCTTCCTCGGCCCCGCTCCATCCCGTGGCCCGCCAAGCCCTGCAGGCCTCCCTCGATGAGGGGTGGGCCGATCCCGCGCGTCTGTACAGGGAGGGGCGCCGGGCCCGCATGCTGCTGGACGCGGCGCGGGAGGCGGCCGCGGAGGCCGTGGGGTGCCGGGCGGACGAGCTGGTCTTCACCACCTCCGGGACCCGTGCCGTGCATACGGGTGTCGCAGGGGCGCTGGCGGGGCGGCGGCGGGTCGGACGACACCTGATCGTGTCGTCGGTCGAACACTCCTCGGTACTGCATGCGGCGGAGGTGCACGAGACGGACGGTGGGACGGTCACCCAGGTCGCGGTGGGCCGGACGGGGGCCGTGACACCGGAGGCGTACGCCGCGGCGCTGCGGCCCGACACGGCGCTGGCGTGTCTGCAGTCGGCCAACCACGAGGTCGGCACCGTGCAGCCGGTGGCCGAAGTGGCCGGCGTGTGCCGGGAGGCGGGGGTGCCGCTGCTGGTGGACGCGGCACAGTCGCTGGGCTGGGGCCCGGTGGCGGGCGACTGGTCGCTGCTGACCGCGAGCGCCCACAAGTGGGGCGGACCGTCGGGTGTCGGACTGCTGGTGGTCCGCAAGGGAGTGCGCTTCGCTCCGCAAGGGCCCACGGACGAGCGGGAGTCGGGGCGGGCGGCCGGGTTCGAGAACATTCCGGCGATCGTGGCCGCGGCCGCTTCCCTGCGCGCCGTACAGGCGGAGGCTGCCGAGGAGGCGGGACGGCTGCGGGAGCTGACGGACCGGATCCGGGCGCGGGTGCCGGAGGTTGTGGGGGATGTGGAGGCGGTGGGTGACCCGGTGCGCCGGGTGCCCGGGATCGTCACCTTCTCCTGTCTCTATGTCGATGGGGAGACTCTGCTGCACGAGCTGGACCGCTCCGGCTTCTCCGTCTCGTCCGGGTCGTCCTGTACGAGCAGCACACTGACGCCGAGCCATGTGCTCAAGGCGATGGGGGTGCTGAGCGAGGGCAACGTCCGGGTGTCGCTGCCGTCCGGGGCGTCGGCGGAGGATGTCGAGCGGTTCCTGCAGGTGCTGCCCGGGGCGGTCGCCGGGGTCCGGGAGAAACTGGGGGCGCCCGCTCCCGAGACGGCCGTACGGGGGGACTCCCTCGTCGTGGACGCGGTGGGCAAGCTCTGCCCGATCCCGGTCATCGAACTGGCCAAGGTCATCGGCGACGTGCCGGTGGGCGGCACTGTGCGCGTACTGGCGGACGACGAAGCGGCACGCCTGGACATCCCGGCGTGGTGCGCGATGCGGGGGCAGGAGTACTTTTTTGCGGACCCGGCGGACCAGGGCTCTGCCTATGTGGTCCGCCGGTTGGCCTAGGGTCTGGCCCCCGGCGGACCCTGGTCAGCTCAGGTGCGCCCTGACGTCGTCGGCGGCGTCATGGCCGTACGCCTTGATGAAGCGGTCCATGAAGTGGGCGCGGCGCAGCGCGTACTCCTGGGTGCCGACCGTCTCGATGACCAGCGTGGCCAGCATGCAGCCGACCTGCGCGGCGCGCTCCAGGGAGACGCCCCAGGCGAGGCCGGACAGGAAACCGGCGCGGAAGGCGTCGCCGACGCCGGTGGGGTCGGCCTTGCGCTCCTCCTCCGGGCAGCCGACCTCGATGGGGTCCTCGCCGGCCCGCTCGATGCGTACGCCGCGGGAGCCGAGGGTGGTGACGCGGTGGCCGACCTTGCCGAGGATCTCCTCGTCCGTCCAGCCGGTCTTGGACTCGATGAGGCCCTTCTCGTACTCGTTGGAGAAGAGGTACGTCGCCCCGTCCAGCAGTATCCGGATCTCCTCGCCGTCCATCCGGGCGATCTGCTGGGAGAAGTCGGCGGCGAACGGGATGGACCGGGAGCGGCACTCCTCGGTGTGCCGGAGCATCGCCTCCGGGTCGTCGGCGCCGATGAGGACGAGGTCGAGGCCGCCGACACGATCCGCGACGGTCTTCAGCTCGATCAGTCGGGCCTCGCTCATGGCGCCGGTGTAGAAGGAGCCGATCTGGTTGTGGTCGGCGTCGGTGGTGCAGACGAAGCGGGCGGTGTGCAGCGTCTCGGAGATGCGCACGGAGGCGGTGTCGACGCCGTGCCGGTCCAGCCAGGCCCGGTACTCGTCGAAGTCGGAGCCCGCGGCGCCGACCAGGACCGGCCGGGTGCCGAGCTGGCCCATGCCGAAGGCGATGTTGGCGCCCACGCCGCCCCGGCGTACATCGAGCTTGTCGACCAGGAACGACAGCGAGACCGTGTGCAGCTGGTCCGCGACGAGCTGGTCGGCGAAGCGGCCGGGGAAGGTCATGAGGTGGTCGGTGGCGATGGAGCCGGTGACTGCGATGCGCACGGCGTGGAATCTCCCGGGTGGAGGGGGTTGACAGTCCACGCTACCGAATGGGGGCGGGGGCGCTGAAGCAGATGGCCGAGGACGGCCGGTTGTGCCGCAACGGGCGTGGGTGGCGTTGAAGCAGGTAAAACTACCCGATAGTAGATCTTTCTTCGCGGGCCTCGGCGTGCCTACGGTTTCATCATGACGAATATCGACGCCCCTGCTCCCGCCCCAGCCGACCTGGAAGGCGACCTGGCGTCGCTGCGCGGCGACTGCGCCCGGATGGCTCCGCACTGGACGGTCCCCGACCGGATCGCCACCCGTCCGGTCCCGCCCTCGCTCATCCACGGTGTGACCGTGCCGCCGAAGTCGGCGCGGCTGCTGGAGGCGATGTCGGACTACGGCGACTGAGCCGACCCGCCCGGGAACCGTGTGCTCCCCCGCTGCGTCCCATCGCTGTCCCCTGTAAAGGGGATACGGGATACGACCCATCAGCGGCCCCCTTCCGGCAGGGCCGGGTCACCAGGGACAGCTGTGCAGCCGAAGGAGCGATGCGGTGAACACCGAGCGGCCCGACAACGACGACGTCTCGGGCGAGACCGGCACCACCGAGCCGACCGAGGACGCGCGGGGCGCTGCGGAGGCTTCGGGGACGGCGGATGCGTCTGTTTCGGAGGCGCCGGAGCCTGCTTCGGAGGCCTCGGACAGGGTGGACGTGTCTGTTTCGGAGGCGTCGGACACGGCAGACGTGTCTGCTTCGGAGGCCTCGGACACGGCAGACGTGTCTGCTTCGGAGGCCTCGGACACGGCAGACGTGTCTGCTTCGGAGGCCTCGGACACGAGCACCGGTGAGTCCGAGGGCGACGGCGACCCCCGGCCCGCCCGGCGTCGCTCCCCCGCGGTCATCGCGTCGGTCGCTGCCGCGGTGCTGCTCGTCGGGGGTGGCGGGGCGTATCTCGCCGCGTCCGCCGGTGGTGGGGCGGGCGGTGGTGCGGGGTCCGGGGTGCCGGCGGGGGACGGTACTCCCCCGCCGCTGGCCCTCGACGGCTACTCCGAGGGCGCCACGAACGGCATCGCCCCCGGTGAGCCCGACCCGAACGGCGTCACCTACCGGGCCTCCGGCGCACTCCCGGACGGCCCCGGCTCGGCGTCCGTGTACCGGGCGACGGGTGAGGTCACCAAGGCGGAGGTGACGCGGCTCGCCAAGGCGCTCGGCCTCGACGGGACGCCGGTCAGCGAGGGGCAGGCGTGGCGGATCGGGGGCCAGGACGGTCAGGGGCCCAGCCTCCAGGT